>CAZYOX010000187.1:0-8564 GCA_964649285.1 uncultured Bryobacterales bacterium
CTACGACGGCGTTCCCTGGTGGGGCGGCATCGGCGATAAGAGGACCCCGGCGGTAGAGCCCGGACATCGTTTCCTGGTCAAGATGATTCCGCAGCGCGCCGGTTCGTTCATGTACCACACGCACTGGCACGATGAAGCGCAACTCACCGGGGGCGTGCATGGGCCGATGATTGTGTTGGCCCCTGGCGAGACCTATGATCCGGAGACGGACAAGTCGTTCCTCATGAGCCTGTCGCCGGCCGATCCATTCGGCGGATTGCTGCTGATGAACGGCTCGCCGCAGCCCGCCGCCATGCGCTTGAAGGTCGGCACGACCTATCGCTTTCGCTTCATGAACATTACTCCGACGATGGATGATATGCGTATTGCTTTACGCGACGACAAGGGTCTAGTGCAGTGGAAGCCGCTGGCCAAGGACGCGGCGGATATCCATAACGGACGATTGCAAGAGGCCGAGCAACACATCGCCGTCGGCGAAACGTTTGACTTTGAGTATCGGGCCGAGCGCCCAGGCGAACTCATGCTCGAAGGCCGCCAACCGGGCAGCCGGCGGCGCGCCGTGCAGACGCTAATATTTGAGGCGCCTTAGGGAATGCCCCGGACGCGCAAGCTGGATCGAGCGCCCGCGGGCGCGATAGGATACCCCTGTGGAAGAAGTCGCCCGGCACTATGGAAGATCCGAGGTCCTGGCAGCCATCCTCAACGGATTGCGAGCGGAGGGGAAGGATCTCGACCATTTGACTCCAGACGATCTCGCTCCCGTGGACGAGCTTCACATCCGCGGGCGAGAGGCCACGGAGGAACTAGCCGCGTTGGCCGGCGTGACGACGGGCATGAAGGTGCTGGACGTGGGTTGCGGGCTAGGCGGCTCCTCGCGGTATTTAGCAGCGCGGCACGGCTGCGACGTGACGGGTATCGACCTGACGCCGGAGTATTGTGCCGCGGCGACGGATCTATCGCGGCGCCTCGGTCTTGGCCCTCGGATCCGTTTTGAATGCGGCAGCGCGCTCGATATGCCCATTGAAGACGCCTCCTTTGACCTGGCCTGGACACAGCACGTGCAAATGAACATCGCCGATAAGCGCGGCCTCTATGCCGAGATTTTTCGCGTCCTCCGGCCGGGCGGTAAATTCGCCTTTCACGACGTCTTGGCGGGCCCGGGAGGGACCCCGCATTACCCTGCGCCTTGGGCCGAAACGCCCGAGTTGAGCTATCTCATCGCTCCCGGAGATCTGCGTGAGCTATTGAGCGAAACGGGTTTTCAAATCGTCGAATGGCGCGACAAGACGGAAATCTCCCGCGACTGGTTTCTGGCCGAGATGGAGAAGCGCGCGACGGGACCGAAGCCGAACCTCGGACCACATCTGCTGTTCGGCGAAACGGGTCCGGCAAAAATCCAGAATGTCGCCCGCAATTTGGTTGAACAACGGATAAGCATTTTTCAGGGTGTCCTGACGAAAAGTGCGAGTTATTGATTGCAGGATAGATTAGGAGAACGTTCAGTGAGTCCACAAGATTGCAAGGTCGCGTCGGGGTTTTACATCGCCGATTTCGAGGGCGAAGTCCCCACAACCAGTCGGGTGCTGCAGGCAGTGGAAGAGGCCGGGCAGAATTACAGGCCGGACGAGAAATCGAAGACGGGACTTGCCTTGGCGCGGCACATCACATTGGAGGACGCCTGGCTGTTGGAGTCGACCATCAAGATGGAAATACAGCCGCTTCCCGATGATTCCGATGTCTGCGGTTTGATGAACGCGACGGATTGTTCCAAGCGCTACCGGGAGACCATTCCGGAGCTATTGAAGCAGGTCAAAGCGATGACGCCGGAGCAACTGGCTACGGAAATCGATTTCTTCGGCATGATGAAGTTGCCGGCGGTGGGCCTGTTGAGCATGGCCCTGCGGCACTCGATCCATCACCGTGGGCAATTGTCGTCCTACCTACGAGCCATGGGCGGCAAGGTGCCTGGCATTTACGGGCCTAGCGCGGATGAACCCGTCCAGGCTTAGGCCTGTTACCCTCTCCCGACGAACGGCATCTGCGTTGCCATAACGGTAACCGTGAGAGCGTTCACATCGAGCGGCAGATTGGCCATGTAAACGACCGCGTCGGCAATGTGCTTGGCGTCGATGGTGGGCTCCGGCTTGACGGTTCCGTCGGGTTGCGGCACGCCATTGGCCATACGCGCGGTCAGCGGCGTGGCGGCGTTGCCGATATTAATTTGTCCGCAGCAGATATCCCACTTGCGGCCGTCGAGAGCCGTCGACTTGGTCAGGCCCGTGATGGCGTGCTTGGTGGCTGTGTACGGCGCGGAGTACGGCCGCGGCGTAAGGGCTGAGATCGAGCCGTTGTTGATGATGTGTCCGCCGCGCGGGTCCTGATGGCGCATCATCCCGAAGGCCGCCTGGGTACAAAGGAACGCGCCGGTGAGATTTACGTCCACCACGGCTTTCCAATGCTCGAAGCTGAGTTCATCCATTTCGACAGCGGGGGCGCCCATGCCGGCGTTGTTGAAGAGCACATCGAGGCGACCGAACTTCTCTTTGACCTGGGCGAAAAGCGATTTGACGGCTTGCGGATCGGTCACGTCGCAGGGGACGGCTAAAGCCCGGCCGGCGTTCTCGCCGGATGCGGCAATAGTCTCTTGCAACTTGTCGGCGCGGCGTCCGACGACAACGACGGTAAAGCCGGCTTCAAGCAGACCAATGGAGCAGGCGCGACCGACTCCGGTTCCAGCCCCGGTCACTAGGGCGATCTTGTTGTTGGATGGCATTCTTAGAACTGTAGCGCGGAGTGTGCCCTCAAAGGGACGTCCGTCTAGTCGTTACGTAATGCCGTGTTCGGGTCAATGCGCGTGGCGCGCAGCGAGGGAACGAGCGACGCAAACAAGGCGACAGCCATGAGCGCGGTCGATACGGCCGCGAGCACCAGGGGATCGCCAGGCGTCACGTGAAATAAGACGCTCTCCATCAGACGCGTCAGCAGCAAAGCCGTCGCCAAGCCGATGGTCAAGCCCAACCCGGCCAATCTCAGGCCTTGGCTCGCCACCGAGCGAACCAGGATGGCTGATTTAGCGCCTAGCGCCATGCGGATGCCGATCTCCTTCGTCCGCTGATTCACGACATAGGCCAGGACGCCGTAAATTCCCACGCCGGAAAGCAGCAACGCCAGAACTCCAAACAGCGACGAGAGCCAAACCAAAGCCTTGCGGCTTTCCAGCGAATCTTCCAAGCGTTCGTTCATGGTGCGAACGTCATAAAATGGCAGTTCCGGGTCCTGCCGCTGGATAGCCGCGGTGACCGCAGCCGTAAGGTCGGCGCCGCTCTCGGTCCGCACGGCCAACGCTAAGTCGTGCCGCGGTCTTTGGCGGTTAGCGAAGTAGATGATGCCGATGGGGCTCGCCTCTGTCACGTCGTGCAGCATGATCTCTCCCACTACGCCGACGATCGTGAAGGGGGCCTCGTCCTTATTGAGCGGCGGCAGCCCCGGACGAATCTGTTGGCCGATCGGATTATCGCCCGGCCAGTGCTTGTCGGCCAGCCGCCGATCGATGACGGCGACCTTCTCTGATTCGGCGGTGTCTCTCTCGTCGATATACCGGCCCTGCAGTAGAGGGATGCCCATCGCTTCGAAGTAGTCGCCGTCGACATTGGTCCAGCACGGAACAGGAGGCAAGCCGCCGGGTCCTAGATCACGCCCGACAATCTCGATTGCGGACGAATTGTTGTCGTCGCTGAAGGGAATGATATTGGTTACTCCGACCGAACGAACGCCCGGCAAGGCGCGCACATCGCGCAAGAGACTGTCGACAAACGTGTGCACCTGTTCGTCTTTTGGATAGCGCACGTCCGGCAGCGTGAACTGTCCGGTTAGCACGCCTTCTGACTGAAAGCCCGGATCGACGCCAACCGCCTTTAAGAAGCTCGCGACCAGCAACCCGGATCCCACAAGCAACAGGAACGCCAACGACACCTGTGAGACGACTAACGCCCCACGCGTGACAATCGCTGCGCGCGCATCCGTGCCGCCGCGGCCGCCTTGACGGACGATTTGCGAGAGATCGGTTCTCAACACGTGGGCCAGCGGAACAAGTCCGAACAGAAGCGCGGTCAGAATCCCCAGGCCCAACGTAAACAACATAACCGTGGAATCCGCCTGCACGACAACGCCAGTCGGCAGCATATCGCCGGCAAGACTATTCAACAACCGCACGCCGCCCAGACCAATCGCCAATCCCAACAAGGCCCCGAGGGCGCCAAGCACGAGACTCTCGGTGAGCAACAAGCGCGCCAAGCGCCGCTGCCCTGCTCCAAGCGCCGCGCGGATCGACAACTCTTTGAGTCGAACGTGCGAACGCACTAGCAACAAGTTGGCGACGTTCACACAGCCAATCAACAACACAAAGGCAACCGCGGCCAGCAAGATGTAGAGCGCATCGCGAACGTTCTTGACCAGTTCGTCGTGCAACGGCGATACCACGGACCGGTACCCCGCATTGCGAAGAACCTCGGCAAACTCGGGGTATAGCTCGTCATTGCGCGCATTGATAGCGTCGACGCGCTGCTGGGCCAGTTCCACCGAAACGTTGGGCCGCAACCGGGCCATCATGGCGGCATTGTTGCTATGACGGCCGTCGGAGGAGAGATCCCGCTGGGAATAGACCAGCGGCACCGCCGCGCGGCGCTCAAAAACCGTCTCAAAAGTCTGCGGCAAGACGCCCACAATGGTGTACGGCTCGCCGCTCAGCCGCATCTCCTGTCCTATGACGTCTCCGCCGGCGTACAACTCCTGCCACAGACCCCGTGACAGCAAAATGACCTTTTGGCCTCCCTCCAGGCCCTCTTCTTCGCTGAAGGCGCGCCCTGCGATCGGCTCCATCCGAAACACTTTAAAAAACGACGGCGTTACCGCTAGAAACGACAACCTTTGGGGAGAACCTTCGACCCCGACGTCAAAGTTGCGCGTGTTCTGCATGCTGATGGAGTCGAAGATCTCGGTTTCCTGACGACGGTCCACCATTTCCGGCGCCGCGGCGCCTGCCTTGGGGACTCCCACGCCGGGGTAGGAGTTGTAGATCTCGACGATGCGATCCGGCTCGGGAAACGGCAACGGCCGCAATAGGATCGAGTTGACGACGCTGAAGATCGCCGTGTTAGCTCCGATGCACAGGCCGAGCGTGAGGAGCGCGACCAAGTTGAACGTCTTGTCCTTGAGCAGCAGAAGGACCGCAAAGCGTAGGTCTTGAAGGAGTGCGTTCATGGCAGCGTCGGTTTCGTAGACCATACGGCGAATCGGTCGTGAATGTTCCTTCCTTCTTCAACTCCGCAGTTTCTTGGAGTAGAGTGGTTGCGTCATGAGACTTCGACTCCTGCCATTCTTTTGCCTAATCGGTTGCCTAGCAGCGGACGCGGAGCCGTTAGCCGACAGGATTCATCGGCTGGATCCGAAGAACTACCGGCCGTTGACCGCCGTCCATGCCGGGGCCGGGACGATGAGCTTCGGCACGCTCATGCCTGCCGGCTCGATTCAAGACTTGCGCTTCGTGCATCGGGGCATCGTAGATCCCAAGAGCGGCATCGGGCACCACATGCACAACTCCACCGAAGAGATGTTTGTGATCTTCGGCGGCACGGTGCAGTTCACCATCGACGGACATACTGCCGAGGCCGCGGGGCCCGTGGGCGTGCCTGTCCGTCTAGGACAAGCCCATGCCCTCTACAACGCCGGCGATACGCCCGTGCAGTGGATGAACATGAGCATTGGCCGATCCGATATGCCGGCGCTCGACCGCGCAGACGACCCCACAGGCAGCGTGGACTTAGGAGACGATCGCGTCGGCGCTCCGCTGAGCCGGGTTCCGGAGTTCCTAACTGTCCAATTCGACCGCACGAAGCTGCATCCCGCCGCGAACTTGCACGGCGGCAAGGGTACGGTCTCCTACGCGCGGAAAATCGGGCCGTCGTTTTTCCGCACCAACTGGGCTTACGTTGACCATTTGCTGGTTCCTTCTGGGACCAGCGTTGGCAAGCACCTGCACAACGGCGTGGAGGAGTTCTACTACGTCATGAACGGCCGCGGCGAGATCACCGTGAACGACGAAACGGCCAGTGTGCAGGCCGGCGACGCCATTCCGCTGCGTGCGCGCGAAGCGCACGGGTTGGCAAACAACGGCAGCGAACCGCTGGAAGTGATCATCATCGGCGTCGCCTCGCTCAAGGGCGTCTTGGATTCGACAGACGTGCCCTAGCTCGCTAGCCGGCAATATCCACGTAGAACAGCGGCGGTATCGTCACTGCCGTTACGTCGTCTTTGCCGCCCTGGCGCGCCATACCGAGCGCGGCGTCGAGGCTCGGCGCCCACTGCACGCCCAGCCGCTTGGCCGAGGCGTCGTTCTTGGGCCCGACGAGAATGATCTGCCCCAGATACTTCAGCGGATACGTTGCCCAATACCAAACCGTAAACGGATGGAAGCCATGGTGCGCCCAGCGGTTGCGATAGGCGTCGATCAATCCTGGGTCCGTGGCGAACTGCGTCTGGAAGAGTTCCTGCAACTGGAACGGGTCGGTCGTCTCGACCAGGGCCTCTTCATAAAAGCGCTTGTAGGCAACGTGATACTCCGAGTGAAAAACCTCTTCTACCGGGTTCAGAATGATGACCGAGCCTCCTGGACGAACCAGCGGCTTGTTGTAGAACCAGTTAAAGACGTAGCCCAACACGTCAGAGAGCACCAGCACCGGATTCACCGAAGCGCCGACGGCGTACGGGCTGAGATCAGGAAGCCCATACACGAGCGTGTCGTACTGCCGGGGCACGCGCACCGTAACTTGCCGTTCGACGGCGGCGATGGTCCGCTTATGCACAGCGGCCACTGCCCCGGCGTTGATCTCGATGGGACGATAAGCGCCCGGCACGCCGCGCAGAATCTTGCGACGCAGCGACTCGGGAAGCAGACTCATCGCCGACGGCGTTGCCGCGCGCAGGAAGCGTTCGCCGGCATTGCAAGCCTCCGGCGATTTGCCGAGATGCGCAAGATGCGAGGGGTAGGTCGCCCCATTCATGGCGAAGCACAGCATAAAGACGCGGCAATGCTCGTTGACGATGGCCCCGATGCGGTTAATAGACTCGTGCATCTTCGAGCCCTTAGGCTGCATCACGTGCGGCCTCTCTGCCGTGGCGTGCGGCGTGTGGTGATACGAGATCGTCCGATAACTGGTGAGGCCGACGCCGACGGCCTTATGGCCGCCGTTGAGCGGGATCTGCACCGAATCGATATAGATCACCAGGTCCGCCTCGACCGCCTGGCGGCTCAGTTCCACAGGCTCGCCGTGACCCGTCACCCCGACCTCGATGATGTTGTCGCGGTCTTCCGCGTCGAAGTTCGTCAACCGCTCGGGGTAAAACTCGCGGAAGATGGCCGAACCCAGCATGTACTCCAGCTCTTGGGGCTTCATCTTGCGGTGCAGCGCGACCGCGCAGAGCAGCTGGATGTTCTCTCTCCGCACCCCATACTCATCAAGCAAAGGCAGTAGGGTCTCCAGAACGCTCTGGCGAAAATCAGGCGGGGCCGTAAGGGGAAACGGCTGGCAATTGTCGTCAAAGGCGATCAGCACTTTGCTGCCGCTGTTCACCAGTTCGCGCAGCGGAGGACTGTCGAGGGGCTGCTCCACCGCCCGACGGATATGCTCTGGATAAGATGCAGGCGACAGCCCTTCGATCGGCGGCGGCGCATAGTAGATATCCGACGTGTCAGGCAACTTCGCGCAAACGATGTTGTTGCCCGAATAGGCTAAGTAGTCCAACCCGCGATTGTATCGGAGCTACTCGTCGCGGTGAACTGTGGCAGGCGAGAATGCCGGCAAGCAGACCGCGAAGTACTCGGCGCCTTCGGGTGACGGCGTCGAGTAACGGATCCACTCGCCCTTCTTGGTGATGATCGCCTGCCCTGCGGACACGTCGATGACGCCGCCCTCGTGCTCGACGCGCAGGGAACCTTTCACCACGACCGTGAACTCGTCGAACTCAGGCCGCTGCCCAGGCTCCTCCCAGCCGCTTGGACTGCGCATTTTGGCTACGCTCACGCTGTCCGTGCCGCTGTTCACGCGGCCGATGAACTCTTCAATAATCTTGGGCTTCGTGCCCGCCGCTTCAATGCGGCTGGGCTGGCTGATAAGGGTGGGCATCGCCGCCATTTTAGCGGCAGCAGCCGGCTCAGCTCCTAGAGCTGGTCGCCCTGGGCAGGCAAACCGTGCATCACGCGATAAATCGGGTTGTCAAAGCGGCGCGTCGATTTGAACTGCTCGTGACGCCCGTCGCCAGCCTCGGCCTCCGCCGCGGCAAGCAGGCGTTGGAGTTCCTCCTGACCCATCGGCGCAAAATCGCGCGCGATGACTAGATCAGCTTCCATTTGCTCCATCGTCGTCCAGCCGCGCACTGCGGTCGCAATCGGCTGGCTCAGAGCGTAGCGCACGCATTCCGCAGCCGTAATCGACGTATCCTCCGGGATCTTCCCCGTGTGCACGCCGCCGCCCAGGTTCTTCATACCCAAAACGCCAATGTCCGCGGCA
>CAZYOX010000188.1:0-8484 GCA_964649285.1 uncultured Bryobacterales bacterium
GGCACTGGGAGAGTTGGACGACCCTGAGAAGGCGTTTCGGATAATCGAGCGCGCTCGCGGTCGGACGGTGGCTGACGTTCTGCGAACCCCAGCCGAGGAGTTATCCGCTCCAACTGAAGAGAGACTGTTGCTGGAGCAAAATGTTAGCCGCCTCCAGATCCGGCTCATGGCTTCGGAAGATCCGAATGAGCGTAATGTTCTACTCAATCAGATCTTTGAGGCGGAGCATGCCCTCGGACCGCTGCCCGCAGGCCCTGATCGGGCCACAGGAGGGTCGATCCGAGAGCCCATCGCAAGGGAAGCGCTGCAAGAGGCGCTCGAACCGGACGAGTTGCTCCTGGAGTATGTGCTCGACGATGATTCTTCGACATGCCTCGTCATTGGCAAGAACATCTTTCGCGCGGTTTCCCTGGCGCGTGGTCCGGAAATCGAAGTCCTTGTCGAGGTGTTTCTCGCCGAAGTCCGCTCGAAGCGTCCCGCAAGAGAAGTCTCCCGCGAACTCCACAAGATGCTTCTACAGCCAATCGCTGAGTACCTCGACAAGAAGCGACTCATCATCGTTCCGGACGGTAAGCTCCACCTGCTTCCCTTCGACGCGTTGGTTGCCGCCAACGGCCGCCGCGTGCTGACGTCGCATGTCGTCAGCTACGCGCCGTCCGGCACCGTGCTGAAGCTCCTCCGCGACCGAGAGCCCACCATCCCCGATCTACCGCTACTCGCAGTCGGCGACGTCCGGTATCAGTCAGGGTCTGCACCCGCGTTAGCAGCTCAGGGCAACAGGACGCGTGGCGTCTTCGACATCGAAGGCGCCAACTTCGTCGAGCTGCCTTCGACCGCCGAGGAGATTGCATCCGTCGCCGAAGTCGCAGGAGACGCGGCTCTCGCTTTGTCCGGCCCCGACGCAACGGAGTCCGGCTTCAAAGTGAGACCGCTCGATCGCTACCAAGTGCTCCATCTCGCTGTACACGGCATTGCCGACGTACAGTTCCCTCACCGCGCCGCACTGGTTCTAGGCGCTGATCCAGCCTCGGGCGACGACGGCCTGCTGCAGGTCCGTGAGATTCTAAATTTGAAACTGACCGCCGAACTGGTCACACTTTCGGCATGCGACACGGCGGCCGGACGTCTGCAGGGCCAGGAAGGAATCGCCAGCATCGTTCGGGCGTTCCTGCTTGCGGGTGCCCGAACCGCCGTCGCCAGTCTTTGGGCCGCGGACGACATCTTCACTACCGCACTCATGCGCCGCTTCTACGCCCAGCTAGGAGAAGGGGCTGATCGAGCCTCCGCGTTGCGCAACGCCAAGCTCGAAATGCTGGAGCGTTTCGGCGACCAGGCGCTCCCCTACTACTGGGCGGGATTCACCATGGTCGGCGACGGCTCGCGGCCCATTGCCTGGGGTACGGAGGACCGAGAGCCATGACCCCAAACCGCAAGCGCCGCGAGAAGATCCTCGAACGGGTCTCGCAGTTGGTCGAGACGAAGTTCTTTGATCCCGGATTCGACTCGGCAAAGTGGCGCGCCAGCATCGCTGCGCGCCGCGACGGCATCCTCGACGCTGCCGATTCCCTTGGTTTCGAGCAAGGCGTCCACGACCTGCTCCAAACCCTCGGCAAGAGCCATACAGCCTTCTTCCACCGAAACCTCCGACCCGTCCCTTCGCGCCAGGCGATTTGCGCGACGCTCAACACCTGCGAGACGTCCGACGGCCCGCGCTCCATGTTCGCCGATGTTCAGGAAGAGGGGCCGGCTCAGCTTGCAGGGATAGAGCCCGGCGATTTTCTCCTCTCGATCAACGGAGAACCTGTTGACTCCGCCAAGCCTCCGCAGTTCCGCGTCGGCAGCAGTGTCTGTCTCGGAATCGCCAAGCGTTACGGCCAAAACGCCGACGTTCGGTTTGACATACCCAACCCGAAATCGCGCCAGCCGTTCACTCTGCCCAGACCCGTTGTTCACAGAACGATTCGGAAGGGCGTAGGCTACCTTAAGGTCAACATTTTCCCTGGTCTCGTCGGAATCGACGTCGCCCGCGACATCGACCGTGCGACCGCATCCTTCCAGGACTGCGGCCGGTTGATCGTCGATCTCCGTGGCAACTCAGGAGGCGGCCTCGGCGCCCTCCGACTAATGAGCTATCTCACGCCCGACCGCCGCCCCATCGGCTACAGCCTGACCCGAGCCCGCGCTCAACGCAGCTACGAGAAAGAGAGACTCGTTCGCTTCAGCGGCATACCGTCCAGCAAATGGCAACTCCCGTTGCTTGCTCTTCGCTACGCATTCCGAGACCATTCGATCGTCCTCGTCACCGAAGGACTTGGCCCGCAGCCGTTTCACGGCCGCGTAGCGATCCTGGTCAACCAGCACAGCGCCAGCGCCGCCGAGATGATCGCCGCCTTCGCACAGGAGAACGGCCTGGCCCGTATCGTCGGCGTGAACACGCCTGGCCGACTCGTTGGAAGCCGGCCCTTCAAGCTCCCCGACGGTTACGTCCTGATCCTGCCTGTGGGGGCCTACATGACCTGGGGCGGCCAGACGCTGGAAGGGAAGGGCATCCAACCAGATGCCATTGTCGAGTTAGGCCATGAGGCCGTTTCAGCCGGTCACGACCCGCAACTCGACAAAGCGCTTGAACTGCTGGAGTAGGTCGTCCGCGCTATCCAACTCGAACCTGATAGTAGGCCCACCGAAACTCTCCGCGCCGAACGCCAAGTAGGTATACGCCAGGATCAAGCGCGCTCAAATCCATTCTGGCGGTGAGCACGATGTTCTGGTCGACAAGCGTTGCGTCGCCGCGCGCCGTCGCTAGCGCTGCATCGGCTTGGCGAGCCAAGGCCAACTCGTACGTACCTTCCTCGCTCCCAATCGGCAGGTAAACCGTCAGGTCCAGATGTCGCGCGGGCAGCGCGGGCAGATTGGCCCCAGGTGAAACAGGCTCAGTCTCGCCCCGAACAAGCGACTGGCCGCGGAGATCCAGCACCGCTAACTCGAAAGCTGGCTGAGGCTCCGGAGTCTGATCCGGCTCTCTGGGTGCTGGCGTCTCATTCGGTGCCGGTTCTTCCCGCACGACGACCGGGGGCTCCTCCGACAAAGGCCCAGCCGACGTAAGCGACCACCACAGCGCCGCTCCCAGCGCCATGACGATAACCGCACAGGCCGCCAACCATCGCATCCGACGCCCGAACCGCGCCTCACGCAAGTACCGCTGGTATTCAGCGAACGTCTCGGACGACCACGTCAGCTCATCCAACAGCTCCGGCGACAACGGCTGCTTGTGGGCGCGCGCCGCGGCAGCCTTCAGCGCGCTCGGTTCCGTGCGGGTCGTCCCCCCAGGATTCGGGTATGCCGTTCCAAAGATCTTCCGCGCCGCCTCCAACAGCCGCTCTTCGGCCCGCTTTACGGCCCGCGCCTCTTGCTTCGAAATCTCTTCGGACCTCATTTCGTTCCTCGACGCGAATCCGGCGGCTCGTCATCCAATCCGAGCTGGACTTTCGCCTTTTTCAAGCCGTACGCAAATTGCACCTCGGCATTGTGCGCGCTGATACCGAACTGCCGGCCCACTTCTTTCCAGGAATGTCCGGCGCTCCGCAGAGCGAACATTTCCCGAACGCGCGGCTCCATTGCGCCGATCACCTGCTTGAGCAAGATCTCGTTTTCCAGATCCGCCGCCCAGTCGCCTTGCGACCCCGCGCCGAGCGAATCCAGCGCCTCGGCTGATTCGAAATACTGGATGCGGTCCTCGCGCTGCGCACGCTTCGAGAAGCGGCGCACGAACGAGTGAAACAGGTAGGAATCGAGGTTCTGGATCGGCGCCAGCTCGTCTTCGCTCTGGAGCCGAGCCGAGACCGAGTACACGGCCTCTTCCAGGACCTCCGCCGCTTCGGCATGGTCGTTGCGCTCTCTGCGCACGTAGTATACGACCCGCTGCCAGATCCGCCTAGCGGCCTCTTTTACCGTCGGCTCAACCGGCCTGCCTTTCCGATCCCGCTCGTCGATCCACAACGGCGGCTCCCCTGTCGGTGGCTCCACTATCAGAGGATACCGTTGCCTCGACTGGTCGCGTTCGTCGGCCATACCCAGCTTGAGCCTCTCTGGTACATAGAGCCCCTGGAATTCTTGGACCTCAATGCAAACTACGTGCCCCTCTGGCCAAGAAATTGCGACGCCACACTCCAGCGTTCAGGAAAACTGTCAGACGCTCTTGACTCGACGATGCCGGGGCCATCGCCTCGATTCGCCTCCGAGGAGACGATGCCAGATCCTGGAGTTCACAACGGGTAGTTCGGGCTGGGGTTCAGGCAGGTGCCGGAGTCCGTCAGCACGCTTGATTGCCTATCTGCAAGCCGATCGGCCCACGCTCCGGTCCTGTGGCGGGCCGCGCGACGAACCGTCCGCTGCAACTGGTTGTTATGCCGAGCCCTTTAATAGGTAGCTCGGCAGCGACAACGTACCCCGCGGGACGGTGTTTATCTAATGGTGCGGCACTCTTCAGAGGATCATCCTTGGTTCCAATCTTCCGGAACCAGTGCCGGAGGCTTCGTCCAGGGAGGTTCTACCAACGCGTCCTGGAACCACTGCTCGCGAAGGTTCGCGTGCTCGGTCACGATCAACTGGAAGCCCGGTGCGTCCTCCTGCGTGAACTTGAGCAGCAGCTCGAACATTCGCCGGACCGCGTTGAGATCGGCGTCGGCCTCCTCTGTCTTCTGGACCGAACCGTCGGCTTCCTTGTAGACTTGCTCGGACGGGAAATAGACTTGAGTCGGCTGGTCGATCAGCAGGAATCGTGGGATCGGGCGTTTGTTCTTGATAGCGAACAGGTGCAGCGCGAGCAGACCTGAGAGGTGGTACGCCAGATGGTTCTCGCCGCCGCCGGTTCGGCTCATGGGAACCGGGCGCTCGGGTCGGTCGAAGACGATCGTGATGTTGGCCAGGTCGAACCGCGCGGGATAGTCTCTGAACTCGGCCTCGAACTTCTGAACGTATCGCGATACATGCGTCGAAATGATGTTCAGTATCGAGTTCAGCCGATCGTTGCTGTCATCCGAACCGATGCGTTTTTCCAGATCTCCGACCTTCAGCTTGAGGCGGCGCTGTTCCGCCTCAAGTCTGGCAAGCTCTTCGTTCGGAGCGAGGTTCTCCAGGAACAGGCTAATGCGGCCGACGACACGTGCAGCTGCGTTGTTGCGAGTGCCCATCTGAGCGATCACTTCATTTGCAGCTATCGCTGCGGAAAGCTCTGCTTCCTTCTCCTTGATCGCGCCAGCGATCTCTTGTGCTTTTGCATCTAGATCGGACAGGTAGGCATCCAGCTTTGGGCGTTGCCCCGTGGCGATGCGCAACTCGGCGTCGAGCGAAGCCAACTCGTCGAGCAGGACCGTAGCCACGGGCGACTCCAGCGACAAGTTCCGCTCAGTGAACGGCCACTGCCACTCGCTAGTATCCGGGTTCAGCGGCAGCGCCTTAATCGAGGCTAACCGGTCCAACTGCTCGGCGGCTTCGCTCTCGTAGCCGCCGGCGCGTTTGGAGAACTGGCGGGCAGCGTCGATCCTAGCCTGTACCTCCCGGCGATCCTTGCGCAGCTGGCCCAGCTCTTCTTCCAGCCGTGAAATCCTGCTCCCGTCGTCATCGGGAATCTTCTCCGGCTTCCAGGAAAGGGCCGACCGCAAGGATTCGATGATCCCGTCGCCGGTCGTCTCGGAGACCGACACAGCGGTGACACCGACGGTCTTGGCCTCTGAGTGGAGGCCGATTGCTTTCTCGCGCGACGTGTCTATTGCGTCCCGCCCCTGCTCTAGTAGCTTGGCGTTGAGCTTGAGATCACGCTGTGCGACGCGCAGCTTGGATTCGAGTTCGTAGCGGTCGTGAGAGGAGACGCCGAGCAGAATTGGTAGCGTGTCGCGGATCGCCTGTGGCTGGAACTGTTCGTTCTGACGATAGAGGAGCTGATCTTTATTAGCAATCAGCCCCTGCTTCTGGAACAGGTAGTAGAACGTGTGCTTGACGTTAGCGTCGTACCTCTCCCTGCTGTGTTCCAGGGCGACATCGATGCGGTTCTCCGAAATCCCGAGCAAGCGCGAGAGCAGAGCGACCACGGCATCGTCGTCCGAGTTGACCGCCAATTCCCCGAACGACGGGAACTGCAGTTCGATGCCCCGACGCAACATCGCTGTGCTGCAGCTCGCTCCACCGTCGGGCGGTGTGGGTTTGGCGACCAGCACCTGCTCGCGCTCAAACTGGTAGATGACTGCGAACCAAGCCACCTTGTCGCGGATGACGCCCTCCGGGATATTGAACGAGGACCGCCCCATGCAGTACTCGACGATCTCGGAAAGCGCGGATTTGCCCGTCGAGGACCGCCCGGTGATGACGTTGAGGCCGTCCACTTTGAATGGGAGATCCCGCCGCCGCCCGTCGTGGCTGTAGATGTGGATCGACTTGATCTTCATGGGCGAATCCCGAAAGTCGCATATACGGTCACTCGGTCGGCGATGCGTGCGAACTCCTTCCCGACGATGCGCGCTACACGCTGGCACGACTTGGTTTCATCGGTTCCCTTCACTGATTTCCGAACTTTGTCGGGGACGGTCTGGAGACGTCCATCAAGCGCGACGGTTATGCAGCCTCTCTCCATCAGCAGGCCAAAGCCCTCGAACGCATAGGGCAACATGGCGGTGACCCTATCTGCGAAGCCTACCTGCAACTGGGGGTTTTTCTCAGTAGTCTTCAGGAGATAGCTTCGGGGACTGCTGGCGATTACTTCACGCGTATCCTTATGTAGAGACAAGGGTAGGACGAGCAGGGAGAGCGAGAAGGGTATGCCGCGGGAATCGGTTTCCTCGTAGCCTTGCATGGCACGGAACAAGACCAGGCCGCAGAAGGCGGGGTTGAACAGGTTCCGTATCTCGAAAGGACGCTGATCCCAGCGTTTCATTGGGTCACCCCAAGCAACTGACCGAGGCGGTTGAGGAATCTGGGATGCCAGTAGACCCTGGGTTCGGGGGCGGCATCGGCCAAGATGTGGAAGGAGCCGCGCGTGACATAGGGTTCGGTCACGCGCGTCCGAATGCGAAGCGAGTCGTAGTTTCCGCTCTGCTGGTCCGCCCACGTGTAAAGCTCTCTGCCGGCCCGCAGCAACAGGTCTTCGGCGCTCATCTCGTCAAGTTTCTCGAACACGACGTCCCTGTATCGGCTCCACTCGTCGACGAGGCGCTCTTCATAGTCCTCGATCTCTCCCGACACAAGAAGGTTTTCACGCGCCCACTCCGATCGTTGTTCAAATGCCCTGTAGTAATCCAGGATGGCGTTGCGGATGCGGCTCGAGGAAATGCCAATCTCCCGCAGTTGTACCACGAAGGTTCGAGGGTCGCGCTGAGTGTCGATCTCTCCACTGGGCTCCTTCCCGCGAAACGTGATAGGAAGGTTGTCCAGTTTGTATTCCTCGGACAGGGCGGATAGCTTGTCCGATACTTCATAGCCGAAAATCCCTTCGTCCTTCGCACCGGTCAACTGCTTGATGACAGCATCGTTCCACCATCCTTCCAGTCGCTCAAACACGGAATTTCGGTGCTCGCGCCGGATGCTCCGCATTTGTCTGTCCTTGATGAATGTCGGGATGTCCTCGATCCGGGGACTACCGTCGAGAATTAGGATGCGGGCCAGGAAGTCCGGCTTCTCGGTGGATGTCAGTTCGGTGAACTCCTTTGCGATGTCGGCGATGGAATTCGACCGCGTCTTGCCGAGGGCTTCTTCCGCCTGCTCGGCGAGCGTCTTCCCTTCATCGCCTGCGCCGGCTTGAGCCGGCAGGAATCCCTTGAGAAATGAGGTAGCTGAAACCGTACCGGTCGTGAAAAGAAAAAAACGCAAGTTCGATGCGCTGCGGCCGTCGCGCTTGTACCGCGCCAGCCAGATGCGGACGGACTTCCAGAAGTCGGTCGACAGATCAGTCAGGCGGTCGCCAGCCGCCTTGTGCTTGAGCGATGCGAGCGACTTGCTGCCGTCGCTGTCCACGAAATCCAGGTCGTCATCCTTCTCCAGGAAAACGGCCGTGTTCTCCGGTAGCTGTAGCAATTGAAGTAGGGCGAGGCGCGCCTGGTAGATGTATCCCAGACCCTGTTCGCTGGCTGAGTACTTGTCGGTGGTTGAGTCTGTCATGGACAAGTCTAATCGATGCCTGATCGCGGCCCCACCCCTCGGCCTCACCGCTGATCAGACAAGACATCAGCAAATGCTTCGCCCTTCACGATCTCCACTCATAGCCGACGGGACGTTTCCGTCCGGGCCCTTCCCAACGCCGGAAAGGTAGCGAAGTCGCGCCACAGTGTCAACCGTCTGCTGTCATCGTGCCTATTCCTCCTCCACCGCTCCCGGCCTCGTTCTCTGCCCATTGCGCCGCCGTCGCGGCTCGCCGCGACCGGGATGTAGTCTCTTCAGGCTCGGCGTATTTTCAGAAGCTGATCCGCGCTCCAACCTGAAGCGCTCTTGGCCCGCCCG
>CAZYOX010000189.1:0-8471 GCA_964649285.1 uncultured Bryobacterales bacterium
TATCAAGCCGGCTGACCCGCCCGGAACCGGCGCTATACTGGCCAGGTCGATGGAGAAACGGCCTATCGGGCTGAGACCCTATGACTCCGCGCTAATCAGAAACCACTATCTAGTGGTGGCTCTTAGAAAAACTAGGGATTTGGCCTAACATGAGGACCCGGGCAATATACCGGGCTCACAAGACAAGGCCGGGTTATCCTTGGAAGCTAATGTAAAATAAGGACTTATGCTTCAATCGAATGAATCGGACGGGAGGTTTGACTGGATTGCGCGTCCGGTACAGCATCGAGCGGAACTAGGATTGACCCGGTACCGACGATTCTAGTGTTTCTAGGGGATAAAGAGTTTGTACATTTTGCCGTCACGAATGATATTTTCCAGAACGGACAGCTTTCCAACAGCTAAAGATTTTGGCAGCAAATTGGATTAATACATAACGGATAGTCCTAGGCAAGGTCCAGGAACCGCTTATAGATCAACTCGTGAAAAGGAAATCTCGCTTCGCATGCGGAGCACGATGCTGCAGCGGGAAGATCTGCGCAGGCTACTCTCGCGAATAGCCGATAGTCGCTAGTCTCTCTGCTGACTGCTCGTAACCGGCTTGCGGCATGTCTTGGACTCCTGAGCCCTCGACCCAGCGGTTGTAAAAATTGAACATCGCGCAGACAGTGACGGCATCGTAAATCGCCTCGTCGCTCCAGCCCGCTTCGTGCAGCCGGTCGACATCCGCGGCGGAAGTCGTGGACGGCGCCAGCGTGAGCTTCTCGAGATAGGCCAGCAGGAGTTTCTCTTTGTCGGCAATCGGCGCCGAACGGTAGTCGCGGACAATGGCGTCAACCAAGTCGCTGTCCTCATAAAGCTTGGCGGCTACCGCGATGTGAGAACCCGAACAGAACACACATCGATTGCGCGTGGAAACGAAAGCCGCAATCAACTCGCGGAAGGCGGGCGTCAACGGAGAGGGTCCCCTCATGACGGCGTGCGTGAAATTGCGCAGATGCTTGGTCGCGCTGTCCTTGAAGGCGAACAAATACATGATCTGCGGCGTCGCAGCGCCCGCGCCGCGCAACGTTTCGATCAGCCCGGCGTAGGTTCCTTCTAGCTTCGCGTTGTCTTCTATCTCAGGC
Source organism: uncultured Bryobacterales bacterium (assembly GCA_964649285.1). Taxonomy (GTDB): domain Bacteria; phylum Acidobacteriota; class Terriglobia; order Bryobacterales; family UBA6623; genus CAMPKL01. The sequence goes on from CAZYOX010000189.1 coordinate 1,128, forward strand.
AGATACATTCTTTCCACGGGAACTCCTTGGCTCTCTAGAAGAGCACTTTCAAGCCGAATTGAATCAAACGCGAGGGACCCGACTCTATGATGCGTCCAAAGCTGGCCGAGGCAAGATCGTTGACCGGAAGCGCGAAGTTCGCTCGATTGGTCAAGTTGAAGCACTCGGCGCGGAACTGAATCTTGGTCTGCTCCTTCACAAAGAAATCCTTGAGCAACGCCGCGTCGAGGTTTGCGCTGTTGGGTCCGCGCACAATGTTGCGGCCGGCGTTTCCAAACTTTCCCGCTTCGGCGATGGGATTCAAGCGCCGGAAGGCGGATGCGGGAACCCACTGCTCGACGCTATGCGGCCCCGCGTTGGGATCCGCCACGACATCCGGCCGGCTGGAGAAGTAGCCGGTCACCTCGGGATGAGTGCCTTGTTGCGAAACGTTCGACGTGTCGTAAACCGTGTAGGGCGTCGCGCTGCTGAGAGCCAGGATGCCGTTAACTTGCCAGTCGTTGAACAGGGCCTTCATCACACCGCGAGCGCCGTCAAATCCTGGCAGGCGATACAAGAAGCTGGCCGTCAAACGATGACGAGCGTCAAATAGAGACGGGCCGTGTTCGGCGTTCCAGTCAAAAGGGTTCTGCGGAAGATCGTTCTCGCCCGCGTAGGGTTGCGCACCTGCGCCGGCGAGGTTCAGGCTCGACGCGTAATCGAGAGTCTTGGAGAGCCAGTATGAGACCTGAAATCCCCCGCCGGTGGAATACCTCCGCGATAGGCTGAGTTGCCCGGCGTGATAGGTCGAGTTTGTGGCATTGATCAACAGGCCCGCGGAAGCAAAATCGCACGGTCCTTCACCCCGGCAGCCGGCATAGAGGCGCCTCCGGTCTGCGTTCTGACTGGTGGCCCCCGGGCCGTAGACGGACGGGTTGCCTTCGATGAAGCGGACGACGCGGGTCCCCTTCGAACCGACGTATTGCGCCTCGATCAAATAATCCCGAGCAAAGGAACGCTGGATCGATAGGTTCCAGTTCTGTGCGTAAGTCGGCCGCATGTTGCGATCGATGGTCAGCACAGTCGTCGGCCGAGGGTAAGTTTCCTGATCGAAGGGCGGTTGCGATCCAAAGGGATTCGCGTAGTTCAGGAAAGGTCCGGGAATCTGGTAGGCCTGGGTCCACGGGAGCGAACTGACCGGGGCTTGCAGCACGGCATTTGCTCCGTTCGTGAAACCGTCCCAGAAAATGCCGTAACTTGCCCTCACCGAGAACATCTCGCTGGGCGCCCAAGCAATGCCGACGCGCGGGCTCAGAGCGCGCGAGTAAGTCGGCGCAAGACGATTGGTGACGCCGGCGTCGCCAGGAAACAGCAGTCCCCTGGGAGCGTCTGGCCGTACAGTCGATTGTTCGCCGGGAGCCCAAGCGTTAAGGCGGTTATCGGCTTCATCGAACGGCGCGATCGATTCCCACCGCAGTCCCAGATTGAGCGTGAAATTCGAGCGAACGCGCCATTCGTCTTGCGCGAAGGCGGCGGACTCCCAGTTCCTCATGGTGCGATTCAGGTCGCCGCCAGCCTGGAAGAATACGACCGGATTGCCCGTCAAGAAATTCGCGTAGGGATCGCTTGCCGGGAGCGGGGCGAAGACGAAAAAGCCGTTCGAGGCGATTCCGTAACGCGCATCGATGCTCGTTCGACGATATTCCCCGCCGAACTTGAAACCGTGATTCCCGACGGACCAGGAAACCGAATCGTAGATTTCGAAGTTTTGCTGGAGCGTATCGCGCGGCCCGGTGATCGGATCGCCGACCGGAGCATAGCCGTTGATGTTGAAAAACGGCGGCCCTTCCGCCAAGTCCAAAGTGGACTCGTACTCGAAACCCAGTTCGCTGGGCGGCGTCTGATTGAAGCGCTTGTCGAATAAGAAATCGTGATGGAAGTAGGCGAGGCGTAAGGAGTTGAGCGCGCGCGGCGAGAACTGATGCGTCTCCGACGCCGTCAGCAGCATCGTCGTGACCTCGTCGCCCACCGGAAAGCCAGGCACGCCGGCGCCCTTGATAGAGAGCGGACTGATTTCATCCGAGCCTGACAGCGCGATGCGTAGGGAGAGCATGTCTGCATCACTCGCGTTCCAATCGATTTTGGCCCCGCCCTGGTCGTAATTCTCTTCGCGGATTTGGGTGGAGGAGTACAGCGAGGGACTAAGATTGCCCAACGGATAATACTCCTGCACCTTGAGCGAAATGGGGCTAATCATGGCCTGGGGGATTTGGTTATTAGGGAACGGCGCGCCGGTGAAGTTATTGATCAGCGGCCGCGGTTGTCCTGTCTGCGGATCAATGATGCGAGAGAAGTCGCCTTGGCGCTGCTCGGGAGTCGGTACGACGGCAGCGCGCGTGACGCCTTGACGGTTGCGGAAGCCTTCGTAATAGCCAAAAAAGAATAGCCTGTTGCGCTGGATGGGTCCGCCCAATGTGGCGCCGAACTGGTTCTGCTTGAGGGGCTCGACTGCGGCGGAGAAAAAATTACGAGCGTCGAGCTTGTCATTGCGCAGGAATTCATACAGAGCGCCATGGAAATCGTTGCCGCCGGAGCGCGTGACGACGCTCGTCGTCGCCCCGCTAGTGCCTCCGTACTCAGCAGGAGCAGTGTGCGTGAGGATGCGGAACTCGGCGACAGCATCGACCGGCACGCGAAGTGCGAAGCCGCCGTCGACTCGGTTAACGCTGCGCGCGCCGTCGACGAGAAAGTTGTTCGACTCGGGACGTTGACCGTTGACGGCGTAGGGTTGTCCCTTGCGCAACGAGCCGCCTGACTTCTGCACGCCGGCGGTCGGCGGCGCCACGCCGGTCTGCAGCAGTCCCAAGTCCGAGAAGTTGCGGCCGTTCAGCGGCAGCTCGATCATCTCGCGGCCCGTAACCACGCGCCCTAGGCTGGCGTCGGCAGTTCGCACCAAGGGCTCGGCGGTCTCAACGACGACGGTTTCGTTGGCCCCGGCGATTTCGAGGTGTACTTCTAGACGCGCCGTTGCGCCGATACGAATCTCGATAGGCCGCTGGACGACAGCGGCGAAGCCGGGTGCCTCTGCGCGGAGTTCGTACAAACCGACCGGCAGAAGCGGAAAGCGGAACGAGCCTGCTTGATTGGTGTCCTGATCGAACGTCAACGACGTGTCGATGTTGACCGCCCGCATGTGCGCGGCCGGTACGACGCCACCGCTCGGGTCGACGACGCGACCCTCAATAACGCCGGTGGGATCCTGTGAAAAGGCAGCCAGGGAGCAGACAAAGATGAGGGTAATGGGGTGGCGAAACATTCTGCCTGCTGACCCTGGCGGCCTTTCGGGAGGAGCTTGTGAGGCAGAGTAGCCGAGACGAAGAAGCGAAACAATAACTTATGACAACTAGTCTGATGCCACTAGTTGTCTCGCGCGAATGGGTGCGACTCGACGACGCCTCGGCCTTCGACGATGCGGTAACGCCGGCCGCTCTCCAGCCGCGCGAAATCCTCTTGGCGGCCGCCCGGCCAGCGGATCGCGGCCTTGACGCTCTGGCTGCCGGCGCCAAGGCCGAAGGTCACCGGGAGCTCCGACTGCGACAAGTAGCTGCCGCCGCTGTGGATGCGGCGGCGCTGCGTTTGACCTGCGGCTTCAACGACGACTTCGGCTCCAATGGCGTCGCGATTGGACTGAACGCCCTGAAGTTCGAAGCGAATCGATCGTCGCCCCGTCTGTTGATCGTTGCGATACAGGTGCGCGCGGCCGTTGTTCTCGGTGATCAAAATGTCGACGTCGCCGTCGAGGTCAAAATCAGCAGCCGCAGCTCCCCGGCCAATAACAGGCCGAGCAAGAGCTCCTGAAGCGACATCCTCGAAACCGCGGCCGGCGAGGTTCCTCAACAAGTGGGGAGCTTGGGCGTATCCCGTACGCGTCGCTCGCGCAGCGATATCGTCGATGTGACCGTTAACCACGAGCAGATCAAGCCAACCGTCGAGATCGAAGTCGGCGAACAAACAACCGAACCCCAGGCTGCCGCGCGTGATGCGACCGAGGTCGCCGCCGGCAGCGATATCGGCATACTCTCCTCTTCCGTTGCTGTGAAACAACGCCAACATCTCGTTGTTGAAGTTCGTCACGGCAATGCTTTCGGCGCCGGAGCGGTCGAAATCCGCAACGGCGACTCCCATGCCGGCGCGCGCCTTGCCGTCGGCGCTGAACGCTACGCCGGCGTCCAGACCAGCCTCCTCGAACGTGCCGTTCCCGCGGTTGAGGTAAAGCTTGTTGGGTTGAGTGTCGTTGGCGACGAACAGATCCATGCGCCCATCGCCGTTGACGTCCAGAATCGCCGCGCCGAGCGATTTCGACGTGGTGTCAAACAGCCCCGCCTTGGCCGTGACGTCTTCGAAGGTTCCGTTGCCGCGGTTGCGGAAAAGCCAGCAGGTTTCGCCTCGGTATGCCTCGGGAGTGCAATAGCTCTTGGTCTCGCCGTCGACGCTGCAACGCACATCGATCTCCGGCGACCAACGGACGTAGTTGCACACAAAGAGGTCCAGCAGGCCGTTGCCGTCCGCGTCGAACCACAGCGCCGACGTGCTGAACGACGAGCGCCGCCCCAGACCGCTCTTCTCGGTGACGTCTTCAAACCGGCCGTCGCCTCGATTGTGGAAGAGTCGATTCTGACCGAGACAAGTAATGAGAACGTCGGGAAACCCATCGTTGTCGTAGTCCGCAACGGCGACTCCCATGCCGTACATTTCGACGTCCAGTCCGGCGTGGTGGGTGACGTCGCTGAATGTCCCGTCGCCGTTGTTGCGATAAAGCTTCAGCGTCGTTCGCGAACGCGTATGCCCTGGCCAGTCCATCCCGTTCACAAGCAGAATGTCCATCCAGCCGTCGCGGTCGAAGTCGAGAAAGGCGCAGCCCGGACCCATCGTTTCCGGCAGATACTTTTCTCCGAAGGCCCCCGAGTTGTGGGTGAAATCGATGCCCGCGCTGCGCGTGACGTCGCTGAAGCGGAACCCCGGAGCCTCGCCCGCGGCCATCAATAAGGCCGGGTAGGCAAGCAGCAGCTCCCTGCGAGACAAGCGCATCATTGGTCTGCCAAGGTCGCCAGACCGTGCTTCACGCCAAACAGCACGATTTCCGCGGTGGAATGCAGGCCGAGCGTTTTCATGAGATTGGTGCGGTGTACGTTGACCGTGTTGACGCTGATCCCGAGCATGTAGGCGACCTCCTTATTCGAGCGTGCCTGCACGATCAGTTCGAGAATCTGACGTTCGCGGTTCGTGAGCCGAGCGAGCGGCGACTCGGCGCCGTTCGCTTCCGCGCTCGCATGCGCCACGGCAGGACTGAAGTAGCATTCGCCGGCAGCCACACGTCGCACGCCCTCGGCAAGGTCCACATCGACGGCGTTCTTGAGCATGTAGCCGTGCGCACCGGCGCGAACGGCGCTGCGCACATAGTCGGCCTCGTCGTACATGCTCAACACGAGAACGCGCGTCGCCGGCGAGCGGCGCAGAATTTCTCCGATCGCCTGCAGCCCGCTCAACTCCGACATCGCCATGTCCAAAACGATGACGTCGGGATGAAGATCTTCCGACATCTCGATAGCCTGCAGGCCGTTGTCGGCCTCACCGACAACTTCGATGTCCGGCTCGTCATCCAGAAGGCGCCGAAAGCCAAGCCGGACGAGGCGATGATCGTCGGCGAGCAGAACTCTCAAGTTCTTGGGTTGCGCGTTCATCCTTCCAACTTCACGCTCATCATGGGCGCCTGCAGTCTGACTAGCGTACCGCCGCCAGGACCAGGACCGACTGTCAACATACCGCCGATGACCGCGGCGCGCTCGCGCATGGCCGTTAGGCCGAGCCCGCGTGGCGCATCCGCAGACTCCGTAATCCCTTTGCCGTCGTCGGCAACTTCGAGTTCGAGGCGTCCGTCCGCGGTCGCGAGCCGGATGCGAACGACCTTTCCGCCGGAGTGGCGCAATGCGTTGCTAAGCGCTTCCTGCAGCACGCGATAGATATGAATCGCGCGTTCCGGCTCGATAACCGGCAGCGGCTCGGCGGGCTTCTCGTAGCGTATATCCGCTTCGGTCTGATCGCGAAGTTGACCGACGTGCCATTCGACCGCGCCCTGTAGACCAAAATCATTCAGGACGCTAGGATGGAGCCGTTGCGAAAGCCGGCGCACTCCGTCAAGCGCCTGCTGAGTGACCCCCTTGGCTTCGCGCAAGCCTTCTTTCAACTCATTCGACGGAGCGTCGGCCTTGCGCTCAAGACGCGTCAGCATCGCTCCCGCGGCAGTAAGAGTTTGGCCGAACTCGTCGTGTAACTCTCGCGCTAGGGATTCAAAGAGATCCTCTTGCAGCGTGATCAACCGGGCAGCGAGTTCCTGGCGAACCTCAGACAGTTGGGCAAGGTCCCGAAAAATTCGTCTGATATGAGACACCATGTATGCGCCGGTCAGCAGCATCGCCGCGAGCACTGCGATCATGAAGAAGTACGTGTTGCGTTCGACGTTGTCGTAAATCGTTTGGATCTCTCCGGCGGCGGCCTGTTCGGCCTCATTGTTGGATACGAGCAGCCGCGCAACCGTATTCGCAAGCGACGCCTGTCGCGGCTGTAAGACTTCTCGAATCAGTCGCCTTGCTTCGGCTTCGTCGCCCCCTGCCGCGGCTTCGAACATGCGTTTGGTCGCTTCCCAAAAGTCCGTGACGGAATCGCGAAGGAACGTCTGCTGCTGCGCCGTTCTTGCTGTTGGAGCCAACCCTTGCTCGGTCTCGAGTGCATCGTCGAGATCCGTACGTATGCGGTCGATTTCAGACGTGTAGGCGGTAATGGGATACGGCAATGAACCTTCGGCCATGTCCCGCATCGAGAGCGCCACATTCTGCAGGTTTCCTTGAATGCGCAGCAGTTGCAGCGAGTCTCGACGGTTGCGATCGATCGCATCGAGTTGCAACGCACGAAGCCCGGAGATCTGACGTAAGGCATATGCCGAGAACAGCGCGGCTACGGCGAGGATCACGGATAGCCCCGCGAGCAAGCGGGATGTCGGGTTCACCGATGGCGGAGGAGAACTCACGGTTGCTCGCTAGTCATCCTAGGCGACTTGCTTGAGTTTGGGGGACCGTGCGATCTCCAGCGCCATGGCCGCCGGACCGACCAGCGCCAGCGCATAGAACGGAGCGTAAATGAACTCGCTCAAACGCATGGCCATCTCCATGGCCGCAATCAAGAAGGCGACCAGGCACTGACCTGACTTGGTCTGTATCGTGGTCTTCGGGTCCGTGATCATGAAGAAGATGAACAGCTGATACATCGGCCCCGTGATCGGCGCCGCCTCGGCAAGCAAGGGATCTCCCG
>CAZYOX010000190.1:0-4779 GCA_964649285.1 uncultured Bryobacterales bacterium
GACCGACGCCGACGTCGACGGATCACACATCCGCACGCTGCTGCTGACGTTCTTCTTCCGGCAAATGCGCGATCTCATCGACCGCGGACACGTCTACATCGCCCAGCCGCCCCTCTACCGCATCAAGCGCGGAAAGAACGAACGCTATATCAAGGACGATTCCGACTTCACCCGCGAGATCATCGACATCGCCACCGAGGGCGTCACGCTAGAAGTCGGCCGCAACGGAACGCCCGGGCGTATTCTCGAAGCGGCGGACTTGCGCGACTTTGTCACCGCCCTCGACGACTACGCGGCCATGTTCCAGAAGGTGCAGCGCCGTCTACGCAGCGAAAAGGCGGTACAGCTCATCGCCGACCCGGCTTTCGAGCTTGAGACCAAAGCGCACTTTCAGGACAAAGCTCACCTGCAGAGCTTGGTCGCTCGCATGGAAGCCCTCGGCATTGACGCCCGGCTGCTCCCGGACGAAGAGCATTCCGCATTCCTCTTGATGTTCAAGGAAGGCTCGGAAGGCGAGCGCATCTTGGGAATCGAACAGGCCGCCTTGCCCGAGTACCGGCGCCTCCGGACGCTCGGCCAAAAGCTTTCCGCCTACAACAAGCCGCCGTTCATCATCACCGGCAAGAAAGACGTCGAAACCGTCGAAGACCCGTTGGCGCTGCTCAGCAACCTCAAAGGCCGGGCGATGAAAGATGCTTCCATCCAGCGCTACAAAGGTCTAGGAGAGATGAACGCCGACCAGCTCTGGCAAACCACCATGGACGCGGACCGCCGCCGTCTGCTGCAGGTGCGCGTCGACGACGCTGTCGAGAGTGAAGAGATTTTCTCCACGCTAATGGGAGAGAGCGTCGAAGCGCGACGCAAGTTCATTAGCGATCACGCGCTCGACGCCACCAACCTCGACATCTAACCTCGGTTAGTAGCGCGGCAAGCCTGAGCGCCCAGAGCTGGCTTACCGCCCGGCCTGGGCTTCTCTCGCCTTGCGCGCAGCAACAAAGCTGCGTACGCACAAGGCGATGTAGATCCCCAGCAGCACCGCCATGGCCGATTGCATCCCCACGGCCATCGGCCGCTCTGCCTGGCCCGAAAGCAGTGAGCCTACTTTCAGCAATCCTGGGACAGACCCCAGGAAGCCCAGTAAAGCCAACATCGCCGCGCCATGCATGGCATGCTTGCGGCGCGACTCCGACAACGCCAGCCATCCTAAAATCTCCAGCGGCACACCGATAAAAGCCGGGATGAGCGCCGTAACGCTGACCATATCACTGGCGATATAGCCCCCCACGCCCATCAGGATGAGAATATTGGCCAGGACGATGGTGAGTTTTGCCATGAGGGTTCCATGCTAACATATATGACAGCACATATGCTACGCACCACTATCTATCTCGATGAAAAGACAGAGGCTGACCTCAAGCTCCTCGCTAGACGCCAAGGCCGTAGCAAGGCCGAGTTGATGCGCGAAGCCCTCGAAAGCTACGTGGCCAAGGCCCGTGCCAAGCTGGAAGTAGAGCTGCCTCCCGGCGTGGGGCGTTATGCCAGCAGTCGCGATGACGTATCCGAACGGGCCGACGTTCTGCTGTGGGTTGACAGGAGCGACGTTTGATCGGCATCGCCACGGGCGGCGCGATCTACGCCCTGTATGATTCGTCCGATGCCCGCCACATCGATTTCGTGCGGCTGTTTCAACGTGCCGACCTTTCCATCCTGACCCCCGACCTGGTGCTTCCCGAGGCGGATTTTCTCATCCGGCGGCACTTGGGGCAGTCTGCCCAGGCCGATTTCTTAAGGGGGGTAGCCGAGGGGTTCTTTACTGTGGAGCCCACCATCGCCAAGGACTGGGAGCAAGCGGCACGAATCATCCGCGAGCATCCCGCGCTGCGTTTAGGCCTGACGGAAGCCACGGTGGTTGCCGCCGCCGAGAGGCTCAACGCACAGGCACTGCTCGCGGCCGACGAAAAGCGCTTCCGCCCCATCCGGACGGCCAAACGTCTCGCGCTGCTGCCGGCCGATCTCTAAGATCCTAAGTAAGACGGCCTTGCGCCGCCCGGGCGAAATGCTTACTGGGTTAAAAGGGTTTTCCCGTTTCCAAGAACGAGCTTGGCCGATAGACTCTAGATGCGGGTCTTTTCCCGAGAAGGTACAGCCATGCGCTACACGAACTTCGTTTTGATGCTCGCGCTGACCGCTCCTCTGGTCGCGCAAGTTCAGATTATTCGAGGCTCAAGCCGGCCGCCCGCACCGCCGCCTGCAGAAGCCCCTGGGGCTGAAACAGCTCCGGCAGGGGAAGAGGCCAAGCCCGCGACGGCCCCCCCCAGGGAACAGCGCCGGCAGGAGCGTGTGGTCTATCAGTCGGGCGGTCAGAGCCGTCCTGATTCCGTCACCGTTCAACGCTCGGTGAATGGCGGTACGAAATCGTTGGCGCAGCGCGTGAAGTCGATCAACGGGCGCGAAGTGCCGTACCTGACCGAGAACGAGCGTGTCGTCAGCGACTCGGCGGAATTAAAGGTGACCGAGCGCACCCGCCAGCGATACGACGCCACGGGGCGTCCGGCGGGCCAGGATAGCGAGCGCGTGGAGGAGCGCAGGCTTCCCGACGGTACGGTAGAAACCACCACGACCGTCTACACGGCGGACATCAATGGCCGCATGCAGCCCGCCGAGCGGCGCATTGTGCGCACGAAGAATACCGGCGGCCAGACGCGCACCGTGACGACGACGCAGACCACGGGTTCAAGCGGCGGATTCCAAACGATTGTCGAGGAAGAATCGCTGGAGCAACGTCAGGGCGAGCATGCGGGTACGATTGAAACGACTAGGAAGACCTTGCAAGGCGGCAGCGGCCTGCAAGTGACTTCCAGAGAAGAGACGGTGATGCGCATGGAGAACGGCGTCGCGATCACCGAGACGCAGACCTTTGAACGAAGCCCGGCCACCGCTGAGATGGAGCTGTCGAAGCGCACGGTCGGCAAGTTGACCGAGCGTCCCGACGGATCCAGCTCTGAGACGGTCGAGACCTACGGCTTTAATGCGGGCTCGGGCCTCAACCTGAACGCGACGAGGATGGAACTGCAATCGGTGCAAAGCTCGCAAACCTCGGTATCCGCCGATGGCACGGTAAGCGAAAAGATCTCCTACAAGGAACGCAGCGCCGCGAATCCGCGCGAGTTCACGGCCGAGACGTTGACGCAAAAGGTAAGCAAGCCGACCGCGGACGGCGAATCCGTGCGCACAGATGTGTATGAAAAGGGCGTCAACGGGCGAATGACCGCGACCGAATCCATCATCGAAAAGATCGAAAAGTAGCGGGGCCGCAGCGACTCTACTCGAATCGCAACGAAACAATAACGGTCCTAGCCAAAGTGAATCGGCGCTCCGTACGAGGCTCAAAGGCTCCTATTGGGGAGTCGCCCGATGACCCTAGTTGTTCCCCAGGCGAGGGCCGCATACCATGAGCGGTATGAGATCTTTCGCCCTCGTTCTGCTGACCGCGGCTTTTGCGGCGGTGCTGCCTGCTCAGGAGGACGTCGGCACCATGCCGACGTGGGAGGTAGCCGCCATGGCCGAGAACCTGGAGGCGCAGGCCAGTCAGGCGGAGCAGATACTGAACGGGATAAAACCCGAGGAATGGCCGCCGGCCGGAGCGGCGGCTTATGGGGCGCAGCGCGAGGCGCTGCTCGTCGAACTCGGCCACTTGAAAAACTCCGCGCGAGCCATGGCCAGCGATCCCGAACGCCTGCCGCTGGTCGTCGACACATTCTTATGGATCGACAGGACGAACTCGATGATGGCCTCGATGACCGACGGCGTGCGGCGATATCAGAGTGCGGCAGTGGCCGACGTATTGGAGTCTGCGCGGAGCCACTATTCCGGCTCCGGAGAGAAACTGAAAGAGTATATGCGGCAACTGGCGGTCTCGGTGGATGAGCAGATGCAGATTGCCCACGAGGAGGCTCAACGGTGTCGCACGGAGCTAGTGACCAAACCGCGCTAGTCGCTGCCGAGCAGCCGCAATCCGAAACTGGATTCCGCTGCCATATTTGCCAAGAGCCTTCAGAAGAAATCTGCAGACGCTGCACCCGCGACGCCTGCCAGAATCACCTATGCGACAAGTGCAAACGCTGCAGCGACTGCTGCGAGTGTACATAAGCCGGGCGGCCGCGAACGAGCCAGAGCCGTCACGCTAGCGCAGCGCCTCCTGCAAGTCATGCCTTGCGCGACATTCGCGGCGGTCGCCTTATCAAGATGGAACCGAAGCTCCTCGGCGATGCGCTGACGCAACTCTCGCGCCAGAAATCCCCAGTTCCGCCAGAAAGCGAACATCACTGCTCCAGAATGCGTTCCATCACTTCCGAGACGCCGCGCCAATTGGCCTTCTCGGCCGCCAGATGCTTCTTGCCTCGGGCGTGAGCGAGTAGACGCGAGCGCGGCGACCGGCTTCGGATTGGCGCCACGCCGAACGGATCCAACCCTTCTTCTCCATGCGATAGAGGGCCGGGTAGAGCGAGCCTTCTTCGAGCCGCCGCCGCCAAGAGTCGCCTAGTAAAGTTGAAATGCGTAGAGCCGGTCGCCGACGGCGACGAGTACGTGTTGGCGCCCGTCGACCATGTAGGTCTGGGGGGCGTTGGTTGGATTGCCGATGCGTGTATGCCACAGCGGCGAACCGTTGGTTGCGTCGAACGCGGCGAAGTTGCCGCTGCCGTCTCCAGTGAAGAGCACGTCGCCGGCAGTGGCTAGCAGTCCGCCGCCGCCGCCGCCAGGCCACTCATGCCTCCAGGC
>CAZYOX010000190.1:4789-8425 GCA_964649285.1 uncultured Bryobacterales bacterium
GGGTCTATGGCGACCAGGTAACTGGGCATCGAGCCGATCTGCACGCGGTCTTTGCCGCCCAGCCCCATCGAGCCGCGCGGATCGGGCTCGGTCAGGTACAGCATGTTGAAGCCGTTGCGTTCGTGCGTATAGAAGTAGCCGGTCTGCGGCGAATAAGCCGGCGGAGGCCAGTTGACCACGCCGCCTTCAACAGGCGAAACCAGCGAGCCGGGAATGATAGCCTCTTTGCCCGGATTCGGTTCGACGACGCCGGTCGGTCTCGTCTCCAATGCCCAGTTGGTCCAGGTGCCGAACTTTTGCGTCAACAGATGCTCGCCGGTGACGCGATCGACGGTGTAGAAGTAGCCGTTGCGGGCTGCGGTCGAGACCAACTTACGGGGTTGGCCGTCGACCACGGCGTCGAAGAGCACCGGCGTTTGCGCCGAATCCCAATCGTGCGTGTCGTGCGCCGAGGTTTGGAAATACCAGGCCATCTTGCCGGTATCGACGTTGACGGCGATAAGCGTGCAAGTGAACAGGTTGTCGCCAGGGCGGGGCGCGCCGGTGTAGCCGGGCGTGGGATTGCCGGTGCCGAAGATGTACAGGCGCGTCTCGGGATCGAACGACCCCGGAATCCAGACCTGTCCGCCGCCGTGGCGGGCCGCGTCGAGGTTCGGCCAAGTTTCGAGACCTGGGTCGCCGGCGTTCATCGGCACTGTGTAGAAGATCCACTGGCGCTTGCCGGTTTCAGGGTCGTAGGACTGCAAGAAGCCAGGCGCGTCAAGGTCGTTGCCGGTGCCGACCAGCACGTGGTTGTCGATCACGACCGGCGCGGGCGTCGAGAAATACTGTTGCTCGAAGTCGGCGATCTCGACGTGCCAGCGCTCTTCGCCGGTACGCGCGTCGAGCGACACGAGATAGTTGTCGGGGGTCTCAAAGAACAAGTAGTTGTTCCACAGCGCAGCTCCCCGGTTGCCGATGTGCGTGCCGCCGCGAGTCTTCCAGAAGTAGCGCCACAGCACGCTGCCGTCGCGGGCGTCCATTGCCCACACGTTGTCGGGCGACGTGACGTAGAGCACGTCGTTAACCACAAGAATCGAGCCCTTGACGTTGGCATTGTTGCCGGTGGTGAACTCGCCGCTGCCCTCGCCGCCGACGATCACGGGAGCCGAGGCGCCGCCCCCGAAACGGCCTCCGCCTACGGTCGGCGGGCCAGCGGTGAGCTCCGCGGTCCAAGCGAGGGTTAGGTTCTTGACCGTGCTCTGATCGACTTGCTTAAGCGCACTGAAGCGTTGCCCAGTGTAATCTCCGGAGTAGACAGGCCAGGAGTTAACCAGCGGCTTGTAGATGTCCACCGGATTCAGCAACACGCCCTCGTCCTGACCGAGGACCAAGGCGGGCGCTAGCGCCAGCGATGCGACGGCGAGCAGCAATTTTCTAGCAGTCATTTCAAAGTCACCAGATAGGCCGTTAGGTTGTGAATATCCTTGTCGTCGTATTTCGGGAGCAGTTGCAGATGAGCGTCGGCAGGATCGTTCACTTCGACTTTAGGAACGCCGTTGCGCCGCGAGAACGAACGATGTTGGCCGCTGGCATCGCGCAGGGAAACAAAAAAATCGTCATGGCGAACCAATTCGCCCTTGATCACGTCGCCGGAGGCAGTCGTGACGGTTACCGTCGCCGGGCTGCTAGGCGCCGCGCCGCGGCCGCGCACCTCAGCGCCGCGAATCCAGAAGTTTTGCAAATCCTTGGGCTCTTCGAAACGCGACCCAATACCGTTCATGTCGGCCACGCTGTGGCACGACGTGCAAGTGGCCTCGAAGTATGTCTTACCGGCCGCCGCATCGCCTACGAGGATGTTCAAATCCGTAACGGTCTCGGCGGGCGGATTGCCCTGGCGGCGCATAGTAGCTTGGACGCTGTGCAGATAGGCGGCCACGGCCTCAATGTCGTTGCCGGGAAGCGGAATGGCGGGCATCATGCCGCCGCCTTGGGCTTGGCTGCCGCCAACAATGAGCGGCCCAATCAGCTCGCCGTTCTGGTCGTTCAACACCAACCGCGAACGCAACAGATTAGGTCCGCCAGAGTCGCCGCCGCGAAGATCGGCGCCGTGGCAGAACAGGCAATTGACGGCATACAACTGTTCTCCGCGGGCAACCAGCGCCGGATCGGCGGGAGGACGCTGTTGAGCGGGGAACGTCGCCGGATCCTGGGCGGCGGCCGGGGCCGCGGCGAATCCCAGGGCGAGCATACAGGCCCCCGCCAGACTCAAACTTACTCGCATGATGACCTCAATAGCATTCTCTTGGCGCCCGCCCGTTAGGCCAACGCCGCCTCGCAGTACTCGACGCATTTCCTCACCTCGGCAACCGGGTTGGAGCCTTCGGGGATCTCATACTCAAGCTCGACCGAGCCGGGCATTTTCCAGCCCCTCTTCTTGACCAGTTGCAGGATCTCCTTGATCGGCGTGTCGCCGGTCCCCCAGGGCAGATTGCCGGCGCCATGTTCGGGCGTCTGGCGATCCTTGAGGTGGAAGCTGGAGATCCGCGCATGGTGCTTTTCCAGGAACTCAAGCGTTGTTCCGCCCACGTTGCCGGCAGCGACGTAGTGCCCCAGGTCCACGTTAGCCATGTTGCCTGGGGAAAGCTCGAAGGCGCGGTCGAAGGCAGTCATCGAACCCTGCGCGTGGGTGTGGTAAGCGGCGTAAATCTTGCGGCGGGCAGCCATATCGCCCAGGCGTTTGAGCTGAGCCTCGTCGGTGGGCAGCTCGAGCGTGGTGTGGGTGCAGCCCAGCGCCTCGGCCACGTTGAACACGTACTCTAGCTCCGGGTCGGACATGTTCGTGCTCATGATCTTGACGGCGTAGATGGAAACGCCGGCGTCGTTGTACATCTTGCGCAAGGCCTTGAACTTGTCCATCGAGGCCGAAAGCCGCCAGTCTTTCACCGCCTTCTGCGCCGCCTCCATCTCCGCTCGCTGTTCGGCCGTGAGCGGTTGCCCGCGGCGACCGCGACGCGGTTGGGCGGGCCTGCCGGCGAAGGTCTCCGCCGGGTCGCCCATCAGCTCGATGGCGCTAACGCCCGAATCGACGATGTATTTCAAATAGGCTTCGGCGCTCTGGTCGGGCATGGAGCGGTAGCTGTAAGTGATGACGCCGATCTGCACGCCGCCGAAGCGCGAGTTGGGCTTATCGGATGCCAGCAGGCCTACCGGCGCAGCCGCCAGAGCCAACTTTCCAAACGTTCGTCGCGTGTAATGCATAGCCGGGATTCCTCCAATCGAACCGACAGAGAAGGGATAACCTTCTTAGCCCCAGCATTATAGCTTCCATGCGACCCAAAAACGGACGGAACACGGAGCGATTCGTCACTAGGTTTGAGCCCGCACCGCGATGCGGCAATAGCCGCGACGGCGGGCGTGAGGCGCAATTGTTGTAGTCTTGAGCGCACGCGGCGCCTTAGCCGAGGTTTCCGCAAAGGAGCAGGACATGAATCCGAACCAAGCGCTTTGGGAAAAGGGCGACTTCACCGAGATTGCCAATTTCATGCGGCAATCTGGAAGCGAACTTGTGGACTCGCTGGGGATCACCCCGTCCATGCGAGTGCTCGACGTTGGCTGCGGCGACGGCACGACGGCGCTTCCCGCGGCCCGTTTAGG
>CAZYOX010000191.1:0-8374 GCA_964649285.1 uncultured Bryobacterales bacterium
GCCGCGGCCGCGACCGCCGGCGCCGACGATGCCAATGCGCACGACGTCAAGCGGCGCGGCGGCCTGCTGTGCGGAGGCGGCCGCGGCAAGCAAGAGTCCGCTGCCGACGGAAGAGAGGAACTGTCTGCGGTTCGACGTCGAATGCATGATCGTTTCCGCTAAGCCATGTTGAATCCCCAGATCCAGCCGACGTCGTCGCAGCAGATCATGCGGCCATCGTGCAGCGCCGCGCCGTGGATGACGGGCGAATCGTCGGGAAGCTGAATCTTCTCGATAATGCGGCCCGTCTTGCCGTCGAGCCGGAAGAAGGCGTTGAGATTGGAGTCGGCGTTCCAGAGCGTTTCGCGATTCTCGTCCCAGGTGAGCCCGTGGGTGCGGTTGCCGGGCAGATGCCACGAATCTTGGACGACCCAGGTTTTCCTATCCATGACGAAGATTTGCCGCGCGGGCGGGACGGCGATATAGAGCAACCCGTCCTTGGCGACGAGGCCGTGGGCGCCGGTCCCGCCGGCTCCTTGCTTGGTGTCGAGCGGCAACTGCCCGTAGCGCAGCTGGGCGCCGGCACTTGAGCCGCCGCCCTGACGCGGAGGCGCTGGGTAGGCAGGTTTCAGTTTGGTGCTGCGTCCGGGTGCATCGCCTTTCATCTGGTAGATGCGGCCGGCGCCGGGCGTCCAGTATTTGGCGATGGTCTTGCCGTTTTGGGAGTCGCAGGCGACGATCATGTTGCCATAGGTAGAGGCGATCCACATCACGCCGTCTTCGTCGACGGTAATGCCGCTGGCCGCCTCGACATCGGTTTGCTTGAACTCGCGAATCAGCTTGCCGTCGGCGGGATTGACGAGCGACATCCAGTTGTCCGCTCCTTGGTCGAGGACCCACAAGCCGTCGGGTTGGAGGTCTAGGCCGTTGGGTTTGGCGTGCGGGGATTTGTAGTAGATCTCCCACTTGGGAGAAGGGCGCGACTTGACGCCGCTGACGTCGGGCCGAGCGGCGAAGGCGCTTGGGACGGTCAGGGCGGTTGAGGATAGGGCAAGGAAACTTCGTCGCTTCATGGTGGAGGGCTCCTAGACCAAACGCGCTGGCAGAATTGTAGCGCGGCCCGCGTCGTGCTGTGGCGAAGTGTTGTAATGGTGGGCTGTGCGGCTCGCTACTTGGAACGTCAATGGTCTTCGTGCGCGGATGGATTTTGTCCTCCACTGGCTGCAGGAGCGGCAGCCGGACGTGGTCGGATTGCAGGAGTTGAAGCTCGAGGATGAGCACTTTCCGCATCTCGAATTTCAGGCCGCCGGCTACAAGGCGGTGACACACGGACAGAAGGCCTGGAACGGCGTGGCGATCTTGAGCCGCGCAGAGTGCGGCGCGTGTGTGCGCGGATTGCCGGGCGAGGAAGAGTTTGGCTCACGGCTGATCACGGCTGAAGTCGAGGGCGTGACCTTCACGACGGTTTACGTGCCCAACGGCAAGTCCGTGCATCACGAAGATTTCCCCAGGAAGCTGGCCTGGCTGGAGTCGTTGCGAGCGCATCTGAAGAGCACATTGGATCCCGAAAAGCCGGCCTTGTTGTGCGGGGATTTCAATATATGTCCAGCCCCGATTGATTCCTGGAACGAGAAAGGCCTGACGGGGAAGATCTTCCACACGGACGAAGAAAGGGCACGCTTTCGGGCGATCTTGGAGTGCGGGTATCTGGATGTCTTCCGCGAAAGGAATCCGGACGTGAAAGCGTTCTCGTGGTGGGATTACCGGGGCGGGGCATTCCACCGCGGGATGGGCCTGCGGATCGATTTCTTATTGGCCACGCCGCCGTTGCTGTCGCGGGTGAAGAGCGTGGAGATCGACCGCGAGTACCGCAAGAAAAAGGGCGAGTTCACGGCTTCGGATCACGCGCCGGTGATGATGGACGTCGACTGAACTAGACTTTGTCGGCGATCAAAAACAAGTAGAGCAGGGGCAGGTAGGCGACCGAGACGCGCAGCAGCATTCTCGCGTTCTGCTCGGTGCGCTGGCGGGCCATCTTGATGCCGGCGGCTAGATACAGGCTGCCGAGGATGATGGAAGCGACGCCATAGACTGGGCCGGCAAGTCCGAGGATCCAGGGCGCTGCACTAACGGGGATTAGGTTGAAGCCGTAGAGCACGACGTGGCGGCCAGTGCTCGCGCCGTCCTTTTCCACGACGGGCAGCATCTGAACGCCGGCGCGGCGGTACTCCTCGCGGTAGAGCCAGCCAATCGCATAAAAATGCGGAAACTGCCACAGGAAGAGGATGAAGAACAACACCCAAGCTTCCAGGCCAAGCGCATCGCGGGCGGCGGCCCAGCCGAGCAGCAAGGGGGCCGCGCCGGGCACTGCGCCGACGAATGTGGCTAGCGGGGAGCGAGTCTTAAGCGGCGTGTAGACGGCGACATAGCTAAACACGGTGAGCGCGCCGATCACCGCGGACAGCCCATTGACGGCAGCGGCGAGATAGAGCACGCCGCCGACGGAGACGGCGATGCCGAACGACAGCGAACCGTTGGCGCTGATGCGTCCAGCCGGCAACGGCCGGTTCTCGGTACGCGTCATGCGCGCATCGAGATCGCGTTCCCACCACTGGTTGAGCGCGCCGCAGCCAGCGGCCAGCAGAGCCGTCGCGAATACGGTGTGGAGGAGTTGGCCGACCTGGAGTTGAGACGAACCGATATAGAAGCCGACCATGGTTGACATCAAAATCAACCAGACGACATTCGGCTTGGTCAGTTCAAAATAGTCCCAGATCACCGATGGGGCGGCGACGGGACTCTGTGAAGCTGCCTCGGGTTCCAGTCTCATCTCGACGGCTCTAAGGGCTAATTGCCGAAGGTGAACTCAGCCGCGGCATTCTCGCCGGCGGCGACGGTGAACTGAAATTCCTGCGGTTCGAAGCGCTCGTGGACCGCCTGGAGAGTGTAGTCTCCCGGGGGCAAACCATTGATAGAGAAGGCCCCATTCTCGTCGGTGACGGCAAAGAACGGATGCTCGACGACATTGACGTAGGCGCGCATCCAAGGATGGATGTTGCACTTCACAGGAATCATGAACTCAGGCTTCGAGAAGGTTTCGCCGATGGCCCCTGCTCCGGCGGCCTGGGATTTATTCCATTCGACGTTCTCTCGGGGCAGCGGATGGACATTGTGGAGCGTCGGATCGGAGTTGGTGACCTCGAGCCGCTGGCCGACCTGCAGGCCGACGATGTGCGGTACGTAGACGCAACCTTCCTGGTCGATATGCACCGGCGTGGAGGGAACCTCGAAAGCCTTGTCCCCAAGGCCTGCCGTCACCACGACGAAAACGTTCTTGAGCGTGCCGTTGGGATTAACGACGACAGTTTCAGGGTAAACCGGGCCGTCGTGGGTGGCCTTGCACTCTTCGTCGCCGCCCATGTTGATGGGCACGAGTTTGGGCGCTTCGCCGGTGAATTTCACCGAACCGGAAACAGAGGCGGCAACGGCGGGATCGACCTGGAAGGTCTCCTGCGGCGGCGCTTCGGGCGCGGCGGCTTCCTCGGTCCCCCCGCCGCCGCAAGCGGCCAGCAAGAGGAGCGAAAGAACGGCTAGAGCCGCAGCGCTGCGGATTCGGTGGGTCATGGCGGGATTAAGCCTTATTGTACCTTGACCAGGCGGCCCGTCTCGCTTTGAGCTAAAGTTCGGCGGATTGGGCCAGGAACTTCTCGGCGCGGGCCAAATCGGCGGGCGTATCGACGCTGAGGCCAAGGTGATCGTGCGTCTCGACGACGCGGATGCGGCGGCCGTTTTCTAGGACGCGCAGCTGCTCCAGGCCCTCGGTCTGCTCAAGGCGAGCGGGCGGCATCCGCGAATATTCGGCCAGGAAAGGCTTGGTGTAGGCGTAGAGGCCGATGTGCTCGAAAGCTGGTGGGCCGGAAGGGGCGTTGCGCGGATAAGGAATCAGAGAGCGGGAGAAGTACAGAGCGTAGCCCGAAGCGTCGACGACGACTTTGACCACGTTGGGGTCCTGGAGATCACGGTCGTTGTCGATCGGCCGCATCAGCGTGCTCATCTCGACGCCGGACTCGGATTGGAAGGGCTGCACGAGCTGGTCGATGACCAGCGGGGAGATGAAGGGCTCATCGCCTTGGATGTTGACGACAACGTCGGCGGCGAGTTTGGCAGTGGCCTCGGCGACGCGATCGGTGCCCGAACGATGGTCGAGGGACGTCATCACCGCCTTGCCCCCGAAAGCGGCGACGGCGTCAAAGATGCGTGCGTCGTCGGTGGCCACCAGCAACTCGGTCAATAGCGATGACTTGGCGGCCCGCTCGTAGACGTGTTGGATCATGGGGCGTCCGCCGATGAGCGCCAGAGGCTTGCCCTGGAGACGGATGGATTGAAAACGCGCGGGGATGACGCCAATAACGTTCATGGGCAAATGGGGCCGGAAGCTGCGTGCTACGCTGGCGCTTTCAGGTTGAACATTCTCCCATGTCCGGCGCGGCATTCGAAAGGTTGGTCGGCATCATGGCTCGCTTGCGCGCGCCCGGCGGTTGTCCGTGGGACCGCAAGCAGACTTTTGAGAGCTTGCGACCCTATCTGATTGAGGAAACCTACGAGGCGCTGGACGCGATCGACCGCCAAGACTGGGATCACCTGGCGGAAGAGCTTGGCGACGTGCTGCTGCAGATCGTTTTCCAGGCCGAGATCGCCCGCGAGGCGGGGCTGTTCGACATCGACGACGTGGTGCGCTCGATCAGCGAGAAGCTTGTGAGGCGCCATCCGCATGTATTCGGTGAGGACGCGGTCGATACGGCGGATGAAGTCGTCGAGCGCTGGGAAGAAATCAAGGCCAAAGAGAAGGCGGCCAAGGGAGAGCAGCAGACGACGGGCTTGTTGGAGTCGATTCCGCGTAGCCAGCCGGCGTTGCTGGAGGCCTTCGAGGTGGGCAAGAAAGCGGCCAAGACGGGATTCGATTGGCGGCGGTTCGAAGAGCTGAAGCAGAAACTCGACGAAGAGATGGCCGAGATCGCAGTGGCCGCCGAATCGGACGAGGCGGACGATCTGGAAGACGAAGTCGGAGATTTGCTGTTCATGGCCGTCAATGTCGCGCGGCATCTCAAGGTTCATCCAGAGATCGCGCTGCGTCGGGCAAATGCGAAATTCCGTGGCCGCTTTGCGTACATCGAACGTAGCCTAGCGGCCCAAGACCGAACCCTGGAGCAGGCGTCTCTGGACGAGATGGAGGCGCTTTGGCAGGAAGCGAAGGGCGACTAAGTTTCCGCCACCCTAGCCCGGCGTTGCTGTGGGGGTTGGTTGGATGCATGGTCGTCATGTGGTCGGCGAATCCGATTGCGGCCAAGGTGGCCTTGCGGCATTTTCCGCCGCCGTTGCTGGTGTCGCTGCGCACTACCATCGCCGCGGTGATCGCGCTGCCCAGCCTGATTCGCCTGTGGAGGCTGATCCGCGCGGCACATTGGTGGAAGTTGGCCTTGCTGGGCGTCGCACTGCAGGTGGGCAATCAGCTGATCTATGTGATGGCGCTGGACCTGACCAGCGTGGCGCACGCGGCGTTCATTTACAGCATGGTGCCGGTGATCATTCTGCTGCTGGCAGCGTCTCGCGGCCAGGAGAAGATCACCTCGAAGAAGCTAATTGGGATGTCCGTCTGCGTTGCCGGGGTGGTCTGGCTCGCGTCTGACCGAACTGGCGGAGGCGACCCCTCGTTGGCAGGCGACCTGATGCTCGCAGTGGCCGGGTTGCTGTTTGCGGCGTTCACGGTTTTCGGCAAACAGGCGCGCGAGCAGTATGGCGCGGTCGTACTCAATTCGCTGGCTTACGTCAGCGGCGCGATCTTGCTGCAACCGGTGATTTGGTTGGCCTATCGCGATTTTTCGTTCGTCTCGGTTCCCAGCGACGGATGGTGGGCGGTCACGTACATGGCGGTGTTCCCCTCGGTGTTGGGCTATCTGATTTACTACTGGGCGCTGGGGCACGTAACGGCTTCGCGGATTGCCGGAGTGCAATACATACAGCCGTTGACATCCACTTCGCTGGGTTGGGTGCTGCTGGGGGAGTCGGTGTCGTTGAACCTGGGTCTCGCCGGAGTGGTGATCCTAATGGGCGTTTACCTGACGGAACGGCGCTGACGGCGCCGATTGGTTTTACACTGGCAGCTAGCGATGGCGGCGCGAGACAAATCGTTTGCAGGACCGGACGGACGCGAGCGTTGCTGGTGGTGCGCAGGCGATGCGGCGTTCGTGCCTTACCACGACGAGGAGTGGGGATTCCCTGTTGACGAGGATCGAAGGCTCTTCGAGAAGATTTGCCTGGAAGGCTTCCAGTCGGGGTTGAGTTGGCGCACGATTCTGAAGAAGCGCGAGAACTTCCGCAAGGCGTTCGGCAATTTTGAGATCGACAAGGTTGCTCGATTTGGGCCGAAGCAGGTGGAGACACTGCTCGGCGATGCGGGCATTGTGCGTCACCGCGGCAAGATCGAGTCGACGATCAACAATGCGCGTCGGGCGCAAGAAACGGTTGCCGAGTTCGGCTCGCTCGCTGCCTATTTTTGGCGCTACGAGCCGGCTCCGGCTAGCCGTCCGAAGAAGCTAACCCATGCTGCGTTGCTGACGATGGCCACGTCGCCTGAGTCGTTGGCGTTGTCGAAGGATTTGAAGAAGCGCGGCTGGTCGTTTGTGGGGCCGACGACGGTGTATGCCTTCATGCAGGCGATGGGGTTAGTGAACGATCACCAAGAGATCTGCGCGGTTCGTTCGCGAGCCGAGGAAGCGCGCCAGGTCTTCCGGAGGCCGGGCTAGGCGGGATGAATTATTCGGAACACGATGCGCCCGGCGTCGATTTGGGCGAGCGTTTCGAGGATGCCCTGGCTTGGACGTCTTCGTTGCATCGGCGTCAGGCGCGCAAGGGCCCGGCGATCCCCTATGTGGCCCATTTGCTCGCGGTCTGCGCGTTGGTGCTTGAGGCGGGCGGGGACGAAGATGAGGCGATCGCCGCCTTGCTGCATGACGCCGTGGAAGATCAAGGCGGCGCTCCGCGGTTAGAAGAGATTCGCAGCCGATTCGGCGAACGGGTTGCCGCGATCGTCGACGGCTGCACAGATGCCTACGAGAGCCCCAAGCCGCCGTGGCGGGAGAGGAAGGAATCGTTCATCCGCAGCTTGGCCGAGGCCTCAGATTCGGTTCTGCTCGTGGTAGCCGCCGACAAGCTGCACAACGCGCAATGCACGATTGAAGGACTACGGGTCGAGGGTCCCTGTGTGTGGGAACGGTTCCGCGGCAAAGAGAGAGCCGTGTGGTATTACCAACAGGTCACCGAAGCTCTGGAGCGCCGCGGTATTGGCGGTCTGACGGAGCGTTTGCGCAGTGCGGTCGATACGCTACAGGGTCTATGAGCGGCGGCAGGGCTTACCGCAGGATAATGGATCGAAATGCATCGCTACGTTCTCTATAACGGCCGCATTGTAACGGCCGACGAGCCCATTCTCAAGCCAGGCCAGCTAGGGTTGTTGTCCGGCTGGGGCGTTTTTTCGACGCTGCGGATCATGCGCGGCGTGGCCTTCGCTATCGAGCGGCATTGGGCCCGGCTTTGCCGCGATGCGGAATTGATCCACGTCGAGCTGCCGGTCGATCTAGAGGGCATGCGCACCGGTTTCGCGGATCTCATTCATCGGAACAATGCCCAGGAAGCCGTGGCGCGCGTGTGCATCTTCCGGTCCAAAGGCGGGCGTTGGGAGGGTCCAGGAACGGGCGCACCGTCGGATTGGGTGTTGTTGACGGACGATCTCTCGCCATGGCCCGACGCTGCTTCGCTCGGCGTGAGAGCGAATGCGCGATTCGCTGCGTCGCCGTACGTCGGCGCCAAGACGCTTTCCTGGTCGGCCAATTTGACGATGTATGAGGAAGCCCGTAGCGAGGGTTTTGACGAAGTGATCTTGCTCAACGAACGCAGCGAAGTCACGGAGTGTACATCGGCCAATATTTTTGCCGTACGGGACGGCATCACCTACACGCCGCCGCTGCATTCCGGTTTGCTGGCCGGCGTAACCCGGGAAGTGATGCTCGCGGAACTGCCCAGCAGCGAGCAGGTGCAAGAGAAGGTGCTCTCGGTCAACGATCTACTCGAAGCCGACGAGGTTTTCATCACGTCGTCCACCAGAGAGTTATTGCCGGTGGCGCGAATCGGCGAAACGCGGCTAAGTGCTGCTGGAGTCTGGCCGGTGATGGATCGGCTTGGTCGAGAATTGCGCGAGTATATGGAGCGGTACACGGATCGCTACTCCGCCGCGCGGTTGGCGGGCGACTAAGGGGCCCCGCTACATCAGCTTCGCGACGTCGTCACGCACAAGCATCGCGACGACATGCGCTTCGGCGGCTTCGCCGCGGCCGCAGGG
>CAZYOX010000192.1:0-8347 GCA_964649285.1 uncultured Bryobacterales bacterium
AAAGTGCAAGCCGTCGCCGCCGTGTTTTACGACATCACCGAATTGGAGCGGGTCGACCGGGTGCGCAAGGATTTCGTCATCAACGTATCACACGAGTTACGTACGCCCCTTGCCGCCATTCAAGGGTACGCCGAGACGCTGTTGGACGGGGCCATCGACGATCCCAGCATCAACCGCCGTTTCGTCAAGATCGTCTGGCAGAATGCGGAACGATTGGCGCAATTAACCGCGGACCTCATGACGTTGTCGCAGGTCGAGGTCAATACCCGCGAATTCCACTTCTCGCCGCACTCGGTTGAAGAGATGTTGCAGGAGGCCGGGGACTCCATCTCGATGATCCTGGAGAAGAAATCGATCGTGCTGCAGATCGATCCAGTCGATCCGAATTTAGTCGTCGAGTGCGATTCAGGCGCGATCCATCAAGTGCTGACTAACCTGCTGGACAATGCCGCCAAGTACACCCCTGAGAACGGCACGATCGTACTGCGAGCGGAACCGAAGGGAGAAGGCGTGATGTTCAGCGTGAGGGATACCGGCGCAGGCATTGCGCCGGAACACATTCCCCGACTGTTTGAGCGATTCTACCGGGTCGACAAGGCTCGATCCAGAGCGCTCGGCGGCACTGGCTTGGGGTTAGCGATCGTGAAGCACCTAGTATTAGCTCACCGCGGAACGGTGGACGTCACAAGCGTATTGGGAGAGGGTGCGACCTTCTCGTTCCGGCTGCCGCTGTTTGCGGCAGCCGCGGCGCCGATGCCGGCCGCTCAGTCTTCACTGATTTCCAAATAGCCGCGCGACTAGTTCGCCGCATCGGCGGATGGAGGTGCGCCAGCTTCTTCTCCGGCGGGCTCATCCGCAGGCGGGGCGGCAACAGGGGCAGCCTGTTTCTTCGGCGTCTTTTCCTTGTCCTTCGCTTTCTTCGAGGGGCCAAAGATGAGATGCATCGAGCGGCCCTCCATGCGAGGACGCCCTTCGGCTTCACCGACGTCGGAGAGATCGTTCGCAAGCTGCATGAGGAGCTTTTCGCCGAGATCGGCGTGAGTTACCTCACGGCCGCGGAAGAAAACCGTGCCTTTAACTTTGTTGCCTTCTTCTAGAAAGCGGCGCGCGTGATTCTTCTTGAAGTCGTAGTCGTGCTGATCCGTATTGGGACGGAACTTCACTTCCTTGATCTCGATGCGATGCTGCTTGCGCTTGGCTTCGCTCTTGCGCTTCTTTTCGAGGTATTCATATTCGCCATGGTCTATGACCTTGGCTACGGGCGGCACCGCGGTTGGAGAAACCACGACGAGATCCAGCCCCATGGCCTTGGCGCGCTCTATGCCGACATGGGTCGGCAACACCTCAGTCTCGCCATCCGGAAACACCACGCGCACTTCTCTCGCGCGGATTGTCTCGTTCACATTCTGTTTGCGAACGCGACGGAGCGGTCTAAAACGTCTGCGAAAAATACTTACCTCCTAACGTCAGACTCCAGCCCGCAGGCTTGGAATCGCCTATACTTCCACTTCAAAACAAAAAAGGACTGCCAGGCCGCATTCGACCTGCAATCCCCGACAAACCGCCCCACTTACACGGGGCCTAGCGCTTTTTCGCCTTTCAGCAACCTTGGTGAAATCGCCAGCTTCGCTTTTGCGTGAGATCATCGTACCATGAGCTGGCGGTATAGCATAGATTCCGTTTTCAAATCATTTCGGCTCGCACGAAGGCAAGTCTTGACAATTTCAAACAGGCTTCCATAGCATGGAAGTCTCGACGCAACAACGCGTTACGCACCCCCAGGATGATCAAACACGACATCGTCATGCAGGTCGTCAACCGCACCGGGTTGAGCAAGACCAAGGCCGAAATGGCCGTCGAAGCCGTCTTCGAAACCATGAAGCGCGCGATGGAGCAAGGAGAGCGCATTGAATTGCGCGGCTTCGGGGTCTTCAACATACGCCCGCGGAAAACCGGAATCGGCCGGAACCCCCGGACGGGCGACGAAGTCATCATTCCGCCAGGGAAGGCCGTCCGGTTCAAGCCGGGTAAGGACCTGCAGGCCATTTAGCTCCCTACGAGTAGGGATAAATCGTCGGCGTAATTACCAGTTCGGGAATGTTCGCGCGCGGGTCGAGCGTGGCGATCATCAGGGCCGCCGCAGCCAAGTCTTCGGGCTGCAGCATTTTGGCGCGAGCTTCCGGTCCCGGCACCACGGGACGTTTCTCCAAGATCGGCGTATTCACCTCGCCGGGGCAAATCATTGACGAGCGAATGCCGTTCATCCCCTCTTCGATACCGATGGCCAAGCTGAGGCCGGAAGCGCCGTGCTTGCTCGCGCTATAACCCGCGCCGGCCAGCACGCTGGCCCGTACGCCGGCAATCGAGGAGACGTTGATGATCAAACCGTTCTTACGCTCTCGCATGCCCGGCAGGACTTCGCGAACGCAATAGAACATGCCGTTCAGATTAACGTCGGTCATGAAGCGGAAGTCTTCGTTCGACAACTCGGCGAGTTTGCGCTTTGGCACGTTCCCGCCGGCGTTATTGACGAGAATGTCGATGTGGCCCAACTCTTGATGGGCAAAGGCGAAGAGTTCTTTGACGGAAGCCGGGTCGGAGACGTCGGCCGCGAAGGGGATAAGGCGCGTAGCCGCGTCGCCGGCGCCTTGGATGGATGCCTTGAGCTTCTCGGCGTTGCGGCCTGTGATGACGACGCGTGCGCCCTCCCTGGCGAAGGTGCGGCCGATGGCCTCGCCGATGCCGCTTCCGCCGCCCGTCACCACTGCAGTTTTTTCTTTTAGTTTCATATCCGATTCGCCTGGGCGAACCGGACATTCTACCAACTCCTCTGTTGAAGGCGGGGAGTGATTTAGGCTTCTGCTTCAACCGGACGAAGCCGGTGTTTCTTAATTAGGGCAGCAACGGCGCCGTTTTCTTGCCTGATAGTGACGCCCTGAAGGTGCAGGGTTACGGGCGGCCCGCCCATGGCGTCTCCCACATGGACGGTCAACTCAATCTTGCGGCCGCTTGCGATAGCGCTTTCCGTTTGGAACAGGATGCCTCCCTTGCTGATGTTCAGTGATTGCCCGATTCCCTCCTTCCGGGTCCCGGGAGGTCTCAAGCGGAATTCCACCGGCCTCCGTATTTCAAACCTATGTGCGCGATCCTGCATCGTCTCCATATTGTCGAGTTTGTGGATGTACGTACTCAATAGAACGGGCGTATCAAATTCTTTCTGGTACTTTCTTGGCCTCTTCAAGCCGGCAAGCCCCCTGAATGCAACTTGTTGGAGCCTGACGCAGGACGAAAGGACTCTCTGCTAAACCGGTTCGCCAACGGCGACGAAGCTCATACTCTACGGGCCGCGACATATGACCAATGACCGATATGTTCCGGGCCCAATAGCTCAAGACAGGCGGATTTTATTGATGGATGAGCTCTTCGCCGACGCTCAGCCGCGGTGTCGGGGACATCGCTCATTTGGGGGAGCCGAAGAAGCCTGCGAACCGCAAATCGAGTGCCGCTCCTAGTTCTAGAACTAGGAGCGGCGCGCCTGCTGGGAGTATTCATAGGACTTCTGGAGCCGTCGGAGTTGACGGCGCCCAACACCGTACGGTTCCGCCCATAAGCGATTACGAATTGGGGTTTCAACGGCCGCGGAAGCTCATCCCCGGCGACGGGTCACTTGACATTAGCCTCCCGAGTCGCCTATCAAAGGGAGTTCTCCATGTGGCCACAAAATTACACTCCTCTCGCCGGTAGCCTCGGTCTTTCCGCGCTAGTCGCCGCGCTGCCGATTTTTGTTCTGCTCCTTCTACTGGGCGTTTATCGAAAGCCTGCTTGGGTTGCGGGCCTCTCAGGCTTGGCGGCCGCAACGGCTGTCGCGCTGTTCGGCTACGGGATGCCGGTAGGCGCTGCCTTTGGAGCGATCACCAACGGGGCGGCATTTGGCTTGTTGCCGATCGGCTGGATTTTGTTCTCGGCGATCCTGCTGTATCGGCTAACCATCGAGACGGGTAAGTTCGAAATCATCAAAGACTCGATCGGCAGTCTCACGCCCGACAGGCGTTTGCAAGCGCTGTTGATCGCCTTCGCTTTCGGCGCCTTCATCGAGGGCGCGGCCGGCTTCGGCAGCCCAGTCGCCGTTGCGGCGGCGATGTTGACGGGTCTGGGCTTTTCGCCGTTCTATGCGGCGGCCATTTGCTTGTTGGCCAATACGGCGCCGGTGGCCTTCGGCTCGATCGGTATTCCGGTTACGACTTTGGCTGTGATTACCGGACTGCCGGTGGACGACCTGAGCGCCATGGTCGGCCGCCTCAGCGCACCGATTTCGTTGATTATTCCCGCATACCTGGTCATGGTCATGGGCGGCTGGAAGGCGCTGGAGAAAGTCTTCGTCGCTGTGGTGGTTTGCGGCGGCAGCTTCGCGGGTGTGCAGTTTTTCGTATCGAACTTTGTCGGCGCAGAGTTGGTAGACATCTGTAGTTCGCTGGCCGCGATCGGCAGCTTGATCGTTTTGTTTAAGGTTTGGAAACCGACCGATGAATTTCACCTCGAGGGAGATACGGCCGATCGCAAGCTGCCTCCGAAGCACCCGACAGGCGAAATCATCACGGCCTGGACGCCTTACTTCTTGCTGGTGATCTTTGTGCTGATCTGGGGACAGGACAGCATCAAGGCCGTGCTCAACAGCTACTCCATCCCCATCGAGTGGCCGGGCCTCCACAATGTCGTTCAGCGCACCGCACCGGTCGTAGCGGAACCGTCGCCGTACCCAGCCGTCTACAGCTTTGCCTGGCTATCGGCTGCCGGAACGGCCTGCTTCTTGGCATGCGTCGCCGGCGCGTTAGTGCTCCGCGTCAGCGTGGCGCAATTCATGCGGGCGCTGGGGACGACGACGAAGCAGCTGGCTCTGCCCTTGCTGACCATCTCGAGTGTCCTGGGCCTTGCCTTCCTGTTGAACTACTGCGGCGCGACGGGCACTCTCGGTCTGGCATTCGCGGCGACGGGAGGCCTCTTTCCGTTCTTCAGCGCGCTGCTCGGCTGGCTCGGCGTGTTCCTGACTGGAAGCGACACCTCAGCCAATGCGCTCTTCGGCAATCTACAAGTCGTTACGGCGAACAGCCTGAATTTGAACCCTGTGTTAATGGCTTCAGCTAACTCGTCGGGCGGCGTCATGGGCAAGATGATCAGCCTTTCGAGCATTGCCGTAGCCGCAGCGGCCACGGGCATGAGTTCCGCGGACGAAGCCCGGCTGTTCCGCTTTACGCTGAAGCACAGCGTTCTGCTGGCCGTGGTGATGGGCATGATCACGATGCTCTACGCTTACGTGCTGAAGCTGTAGCGGAGCGGCGGAAGCAGCACATCGCCGCGTTCCGCGATAATCGCAATGCGGTGCTTCCGCTATTCGACAGTCAAGAGATCGCCGGCGTTCCGCGCAAAGACTTCGCCTCACGGTTGCATGAGCTAGCGACGGAATCGTTGTACTTCGGCACCAGCTCTTGGAAATACCCAGGCTGGCTCGGTTCGATCTACTCCGATGAACGCTACCGCGGTCGGCGTGGTTTCTCGCAGGCGACTTTTGACGCGACGTGCCTGACAGAGTATGCCGAGACGTTCCCTATCGTCGGCGGCGATTTCTCTTTCTACCGCTTCTACGAGGAGCCGTACTGGAAGCGATTGTTCTCGCAAACCCCGAGCGATTTCCAGTTCGTGTTGAAGGTTCCCCAGGAGATCACCGTTGCAACTTGGCCGAACCTGGCTCGCCATGGGGCGCTTGCAGGCCGTCGCAATGCGTCCTTCCTCGACGCGGATCTCTTGCGCACGCAGTTCGTGGAACCGCTGATGCCCTACAGGGAGCAAATCGGCGCTGTCGTGTTCGAGTTTGGAGATCTTGCCGAGTCACGCTATCCCAACGGTGTGCGTGATTTCGTCAACGATCTTGGGCCGTTCTTGGGCAAGATCCCTTCTGGATTCCGTTATGCGGTCGAACTGCGTAACGCGGACTACCTGGATCCGGCCTACTTCCAATGCCTTCGCGAACATGGAGCGGCGCATGTCTTCAACAGCTGGACTAAGATGCCGGCGCTTGCTAACCAGCTCGTCCTGGATGAGGCGCATACCGCCGACTTCCTGGTCTGCCGGGCGCTGCTGCGGCCTGGGAGGAGCTACGAGCAGGCCGTGAGAAAGTTCCAGCCTTACGAGCGAGTACGAGACCCCTACCCGGAGGGCCGTAGGGCTCTGAGCCAACTCGCGCGGCGGGCCCGCGCCGAACGGCGAAAATTGTTCGTGGTCGTCAACAACCGCTTCGAAGGCAATTCGCCGGCGACGATTGCGGCAGTGCTTGAGGAGATTTGAGCCTGAGGGCTCGGAAAGAGATGGTGGCCAGAGACGGATTTGAACCGCCGACGCCAGCCTTTTCAGGGCTGCGCTCTACCAACTGAGCTATCTGGCCAGAACTTCAACGATAGCGGCTCATTCGCCGAACTGTCAACGCGCGCGGAACTCACAGCGGTCCTAAAATGAGACATGCAGTTGACCCGCCGTGAATGGGCCTTCGCCGCTGCCGGAGCCACGGCTTCTTGCAGCCAGGCGCCTGTGCCAGAAGAAGCTCCAACCGTCATGACAGCCGAGGAATTGCTAGCCCGGTCGTACGTCATCGACCTGCACTGCGATACGCCGGACCGGCTCGCGGCCAACTCGTTCGACCTCGGAGAGAACTACCCTTATGGGCAAGTCGACATCCCCAAGATGCGCAAGGGCGGCGTCAGCGGCGTCTTCTTTGCCGTCTACAACGCCGGCGCGCGCGGGGCGACTCCCGACAAGTATGAGGACGCCCTGAAGATCATCGATTTGGTCAAGGAGCAAGTCACACTGCATCCGAACGACCTGGTTTTGGCGACCTCCGCGGATGACATCGCTACCGCCAAGCAAGCAGGCAAGATCGCTGTCTTGATGGGCATCGAAGGCGGTCACATGATCGACTCGAATCTCGATCATCTACGCCGTCTCCACGAATTGGGCGGACGCTACATGACGCTGACGCACGGAGTGCATCTGCCGTGGGCAGGCTCGTCGGGCGACAAGCCCGAGGAGGACCCAGGACTAACCGACTTTGGCCGCGAAGTCGTCGCGGAGATGAATCGCTTGGGCATGATGGTGGACGTTTCGCACATCTCCGACAAGACCTTCGCAGGCGTCATGGAAGCAGCCAAGGCGCCGATGATCGCTTCGCATTCTTCTTGTCGAGCGCTTTCCGACCACCCTCGCAACATGACCGACGCGATGATCCGCGCGGTAGCCGACAGGGGCGGAGTAGTGCATATCAATTTCTATAACTCGTTTCTGGACGCCGGTTACCGCAGCCGCGCCAATGCCTATGAAGAAGCGGAAGAACCCGCCGAAGGCGAGACCGCTGAAGCTGCTTGGGCCAGGCGCATGCGCAAGCTCGAAGCCATCGGACGGACGCCATTCTCCGTTCTCTTAGATCACTTCGAACACGCCGCGAATGTCGCCGGCGTGGACCATGTCGGCCTAGGCTCCGATTTTGACGGCGTCACGGAAGAGTTGCCGACCGACATGGAGGACATATCGAAGATTCCCAATCTGATTCCGGGGCTTCGCGAAAGAGGATTCGCTGATGATGCTGTCTCGAAGATTCTCGGAGGGAATACACTACGCGTGATGCGCGAGGTGGAAGCGTACGCTCATGCCGGCAAAGAATCTGCTTAGCCCTCGCGTTCTGCCGGGACTAATCGTCGCCGCGGCAGGCGTCATCCTGCTTCTCAACAGCTTCGACATCGTCGACCTGGGCGGCATCGCCCGCTTTTGGCCCTTGCTGCTCGTGGCCCTTGGCGCCCATCTGGCGTTTGAGGGCGGCAATCGATTGTTCGGAGCGATCGTCGCTGCGGTCGGCGTGACGCTGCAACTCGACAATCTGGGGATGCTGAACATCAGTATCCGCGACGTGATGCGTCTGTGGCCCGTTGTGCTGATCGCTCTGGGCGTTCAGATGTTGACCCGTCCCAAAGACAACTCGATCGCCGGAGTCCTTCTGCTTTCCCTAGGCGCTTATTTCTTGGCGAGGAATTTTGGATTGGTGGACTTCGACCTGCACCAACTTTGGCCCATAGCCGTGATCGCAGCAGGCGTCGGCATGCTACGGAAAGCGATGGCCCGCGCGTAGGTTAGAAGACGACTCCGCGGCTGACGCTTTGAGGTCTTCTTTGGCGGCCAACGTCGTGTCGATCCAGTCTCGAATGATCCCAATCTGCGCGGCGGTCAAACGACTGGGTCCCGGGGGTATCTGCCCCGATTCCACCTTGGTCATGAGCAAGCTCTCGGCGGACTTGCCGGGAACCACGGC
>CAZYOX010000193.1:0-8301 GCA_964649285.1 uncultured Bryobacterales bacterium
CTGCGATCTTAGCGATCGGGAAGCCCGTCGCCTTCGAAGCCAGCGCCGAACTGCGCGAAACGCGCGGGTTCATCTCGATGACGATCATCCGTCCCGTTTTCGGATCCACGGCGAATTGCACGTTCGAGCCACCGGTATCGACGCCGATTTCGCGCAACACGGCTAGCGAAGCGTCGCGCATGAACTGGTATTCGCGATCGGTGAGGGTCTGTGCGGGCGCGACCGTGATGGAGTCGCCTGTGTGGACGCCCATGGGGTCGAAGTTCTCGATGGAGCAGATGATGATGCAGTTGTCGGCGAGGTCGCGCATCACCTCCATCTCGTATTCCTTCCAGCCGAGAACGCTCTCTTCGACGAGCACTTCGTGCACCGGAGAAATTTCGAGCGCGCGAAGGAGCAGAAGGTTCATCTCCTCGCGGTTGTAGGCGATGCCGCCGCCGGAGCCGCCCATGGTGAAGCTGGGCCGCAGCACGATGGGATAACCGACTTCTTCGGCGAATTCGAGGCCCGCTTCAAGATCGTGAACGTGCGAGGACTTCGGCGTTTCTAGGCCGATTTTGGTCATCGCGGCCTTAAAGAGCTGGCGGTCTTCAGCTTTGCGGATGGCATCGCGGTTGGCGCCGATCATCTCGACGCCGTACTCGTCGAGCACGCCGGCGTCGGCGAGCGCCAACGAGGCGTTGAGCCCGGTTTGACCGCCGACGGTGGAGAGCACCGCGTCGGGACGCTCTTTCTTAATGATTTCGGTGAGGTACTCGACTGTCAGAGGCTCAACGTAAGTGCTCTCGGCGAGTCCCGGGTCGGTCATGATAGTGGCCGGGTTCGAGTTAACCAACACGACGTCGTAGCCCTCATCGCGCAACGCCTTGCAGGCTTGCGTGCCCGAGTAATCGAACTCGCACGCTTGGCCAATCACGATCGGCCCCGAGCCGATGATCATGATTTTGTGAATGTCGGTGCGTTTTGGCATCGGCGTTAGCGCTGGCCTTCCATCAGTTGACGAAACTCATCGAATAAGTACGCCGAATCGTGCGGACCAGGCGCCGCCTCGGGATGATACTGCACACAGAACATCGGGTCTTTCCGGCTGCGGAAGCCTTCCAGGGTGTGGTCGTTCAAGTTGATATGCGTGACTTGGAGATCGGCCGGGAGCGAATCGGGGTCCACCGCGAAACCGTGATTTTGCGAAGTGATCTCGACCTTGCCGGTCAGCTCATTGCGCACCGGATGGTTGCAGCCATGGTGACCGAATTTCAACTTAAAGGTCTTGGCCCCCGATGCCAGCGCGAGCACTTGGTGGCCTAGACAGATGCCGAAAACAGGGACGCGTCCGACGACGCCTCCAATACTCTTAGCCTGCGCCTGCAGCGGTTCGGGATCGCCGGGGCCGTTCGAGATGAATACGCCGTCCGGCTTGAGCGATAAGACCTCCTCGGCAGTCGTGTTCGCGGGAACGACTGTCGTACGGGCTCCGATACCGCGTAGCTTGCGCAGGATGTTGTGCTTGATGCCGAAGTCGTAGGCGACGACGTGAAATTTTTCATCCGCGGTCTCAATGAACTCCGAAGGCGAGGAGGCAGGAACAGGCTGGGTCCACTCGTAACGCCCTGCCGTGCTGACGGTCGACGCTAAGTCGAGGCCGGCCATGGTGGGGATCGCGCGCGCCTTGTCCCGCAGGCTGCGGGGATCAAGATCGAGCGACGAGATGATGCCGCGCATGGCGCCTTGGTCGCGCAAGTGCCGCACCAGGGCACGGGTATCGAGGTCGCCGATGATCGGCACGCCAGCCTGAGCCAGGTACTGGTCGGCGGTCTGTTGCGAGCGGCGGTTCGAAGCGATTTGCGAGAACTCGCGAACGACCAGGCCCTCCAAATAAGGCTTCAGCGATTCGCGGTCTTCGTCGTTGACCCCGTAGTTGCCGATTTGCGGATAGGTGAGCACGACGATCTGTCCGCTGTAGGACGGATCGGTGAAGATTTCCTGGTAACCGGTGAGCCCGGTATTGAAAACGACTTCGCCGGCACGCTCGACGCGCGCGCCAATGCCCCTTCCCCGAAAGACGCGTCCGTCTTCGAGCACGAGCAGGGCTTCAAAACTCATTCCAAGACTCCGAAGCGGTCCAGCGGCCAATAGGCGAACACCGCCTTCCCTGTGACGAACTTCCGCGGCACGGTTCCCCACATGCGGCTGTCGTTCGAGGTATTGCGATGATCGCCGAGAACATAAAGGCTGTCCTCAGGCACGACCACGGCGGGATGACTCGAGTGATCCTGATACTCGACGGGAACATACCATTCGTCCACGCTTTCGCCGTTGACGATAAGTTGTCCGCCGACGATTTCCACGACATCGCCCTCCACGCCCACCACGCGCTTGATGTAAGACTTTTGTGGGTCAAGCGGGAAGCGAAAAACGATCACGTCACCCCGACCGACTTCGTCGAAGTTGTAGACGAACTTATTGACGAAGATGCGCTCTTGATCCTGTAGCCAGGGCATCATGCTGGTGCCCTCGACCTTTACCGGCTGATAAAGGAAGACGATGACGACGGCGGCGATAGCCAACGAAACGAAAACGTCGCGGATCCAGACCTGGATATCGAGCCAAAAGGCGGGGGGTGCGGGATCGGCAGAGTATGACGGCAACGGCGTCACCTTCTCCGGCTGCGCTGCAGGCCCGGAGCCGAGGCCGTCCGACTCCCGAGTAGGATCCATTAGTTAAGAATGCGGGCGACGGCCCGAGGAGGGCCTATGGTTTTTTTACCACGCGGGTTCGCGAAGGAACAAGTTTTGAGGGCTCCTTGCCGCCTTCAAGAGCGCCGCTTGGGTGAAAACAGGCTTGACGCCGGGCGGTGGCAGCCTTAATCTTTTGCCTAACTAGCTAGGCATGAAAAAAAGAAAGAACGACATCCTGCAGGGGACGCTGACGCTGTTGGTGCTGAAAACGCTGGAAGCACAGGGAGCTTGCCACGGCTATCGGCTGTGCAGCCACATCCAGGCGGCATCGGCTGACTTGTTACGGGTCGAAGAAGGGTCTCTTTATCCGGCGCTGCATCGCATGGAGCAGGACGGCTGGCTGACGTCGAGTTGGGCGCTGAGCGAAAAGGGCCGGCGGGCGAAGTTCTATGAACTGACTAAGCGCGGCCTAGCCCAACTCAAGACGGAACAAGAAAGTTGGGAGCGGCTGACGACGGGCGTGGCGCTGGTGCTGCGGCCGATCGAGTGAGGAGGCGCGATGGCTTGGCATCACCGTATCGCCAACGTGTTCCGGTTGCGCAGGGTTTCGCGCGATCTCGACGACGAGTTGGCCTTCCACATTGCCGAGCGTACGGATGAGCTCGTGGCCCAGGGCATGAGCGAGGGCGATGCGCGGCGCGAGGCGGCGCGAGCTTTCGGCGGATACGCGCGGCAGAAGGAGGAAACGGGAGACATGGACATCGCGCGCTCGTTGGAAGCGTTTGTCGGCGATCTCAAGTACGGCGCCAGGCAGTTGCGACTGAACCCTGGCTTCGCAACCGTGGCTGTTCTTTCGTTGGCGTTGGGCATTGGGGCCAACTCGGGCATCTTCCAGCTGATCAACGCGCTACGGCTGAAAAGTTTGCCGGTCGTGCGACCTTCGGAACTGGTCGCGATCGAAAAGGCGCCGGACTTCTTCAACTCAGGCTCGTTTTCGGCGCGTAATGACCCATTCACCTATGCGCAAATCGAACAGATATCCGAGTTGCAGGAGGCGTTCTCGGGTGTGTTCGCGTTCGGCACCACGCAGTTCAACCTGAGCCGGGGCGGCGAGGCGATTTACGCCGAGGGGTTGTATGTGACTCCGAACTTTTTGGAGGTGCTCGGGGTCAGGCCGGCGTTGGGGTCGTGGCTGGCGCCTGGCACGGACCCGCGGGATTGTTCGGGGGCCGGAGCGCTGTTGGACTACTCCTTCTGGCAACGGCAGTATGGCGGCGATCTCTCGATAGTTGGACGCGAAATCAGCCTGAACGGGCACAGCCTTCCCGTTCTGGGGGTCACGCCAGCATCTTTCGCGGGAGTCGAAGCGGGTCGGCGGTTCGAGGTGGCCGTGCCGCTGTGCGCGGATGGGATCTTCACCCAAGATGGCGAAGAACGGATGCCAACAGGACCGCTTGGTGGCTGACCCCTCTTGCCCGATTGAAGCCTGGATGGTCGGTTGAGCGCGCGGCAGCGCATTTGCTCCAGATATCGCCTGCCGTTTTTCGTGAGACGCAACCGCGAGAGTACCGCGCGGATGGCCTGGAGAAGTACCTCAACAACAAACTTAACGTCGTTTCGGCGGAGGCCGGCGTGTCGTTCTTGCGGCGGCGCTATGAAGGGCCGCTGCTGGTGTTGCTGGCCAGTACGGGGTTAGTTCTGCTGATCGCCTGCGCCAACCTGGCGAACCTGTTGTTGGCGCGCGCGAGCGTGCGGCAGCGTGAAGTAGCGCTGCGCCAAGCAGTCGGGGCATCGGGCCGAAGGATTGTGGCGCAGATGATGTCAGAGAGCCTGCTGTTGGCGGGTGTCGGCGCAGCGTTGGGCGCTGGGCTGGCTTACTTGCTCGGGCGAGGCCTAGTCTTGTTCCTCAGCAGCGGCGGCGAGCAGCTGGATGTGCCGTTGACTGTGGATTGGCGCGTCGTCGCCTTCACTGCTGCTTTGGCGCTGGGGACGTGCTTGCTGTTTGGGTTGGCGCCGGCGCTGCGAGCCACGCGCACCTCTCCAGCGGATGCCATGCGCGGAGGGCGCGGTTCGGCCTTGTCGGCAGAACGGCATGGCCTGCGGAGGACCTTGGTTGTCGCCCAAATTGGACTGTCGTTCGTCCTGCTGGTGGGAGCGTTGCTATTTGGCCAGAGCTTGCGCAACCTTCTGAACGCCGACACCGGCATTGTGACCGAAGGCGTTTTGGCAGCGAACGTCAGTAGCGGATTATTGGATCTCGGGGCCGAGCGGCAGCGCGAGCTTTACCGCCTCGTAGAGGAAAGGTTCAACGCGCTGCCCGGAGTCGTTTCCTCTGCGAGCGTCTTGATGATGCCTTTCAGCGGCAATGGCTGGAACGAGAACGCGCATGCCGGCGACGACCCCTCAACGACTGACGGCAAGAATGTTTGGATGAACCGCGTAAGCCCTGGGTACTTCAGCACGATGGGGACTCCCCTGTTAGCAGGACGAGACTTTGGAGAGCAGGACCGTCCCAACTCGCCGAGAACAGCAATCGTGAACCAAAAATTGGCGGAAATCCTCTTCGGGGGCGCCGACCCCGTCGGCAGAACGTTTCGGACCGAGGCGTATGCGGGCGCCGAGGACCCCGTCTACCAGATCGTTGGACTCGTGGCGGACACCAAGTACGACAACCTTCGCGAGGAGCAGCGGGCCATCGCGTTCCTCCCATGGCAAGAAGTAGCTGATATCGACCAGATGAATTTTGTCATTCGGTCTCAAGGCGGACCCGGCGACACGATGACGGGCGTCAAGGCGGCTTTGGCCGAGATCGACCCAACCTTGCTGGTGACTTTCGACGTCTTGGACGTGCAGGCTCAGCGCTCGGTATTACGTGAACGTCTCATGGCGACGTTGTCGGGCGGCTTTGGGATCTTGGCGGCGCTGCTGTCTGCGTTAGGACTGTATGGCGTGATGTCGTATATGGTGGCCAGGCGGCGCAATGAGATTGGAGTACGCATGGCGCTCGGCGCGCAACGCGGCGACGTGGGCCGCTTGGTTTTTGCCGAGGCGGAGCGGTTGCTGGCGATGGGGCTGGCGCTAGGCATAGCTGGGTCATTCGCAGTCACGCGATTTGCGGAGTCCATGCTGTACGGCTTAGCGCCGAACGATGCGACGACGCTGGCCCTAGGCTGCGCATTGCTGGCGCTGACCGCGTTCGCGGCAACTTCGGTTCCTGTGCGGCGGGCGACGAGACTCGACCCAGCGACGGTGCTGCGCGACGAGTAGCCGCGCGTTACTCGTAAGGCGGCAGCTTTACGCCCAGGACATTGCGCAGATAGTTGACGTTATGGGCGAGGTAGTCGTCGACAGCGACTTCCATGTTGTCGCCTAAGGCCTCAAACCCATCGTCGCCCTTGCGGGGGCTATTGAGATCGAAGATCGCCCAACCCTTATAGTGCCGGTCGCGCAGCACCTTGAAGACCGCCGGGAAGTCGACGCCTCCGCCGCCTAAGTTGTGATAGATGCTGGCCTCGTTGTGCTGCTCTTGCGTGGGCGTCGAGGTATTGTTGCGGTACTTGGCGTAAGTGTCTTTGAGATGCACTTCGGCAATGCGGTCAAAATAATCGCTGATGATCTCAGTCGCATCGCAGCCGCCGAGAACGAGGTGCCCGGTGTCGGCGGTCATCCAAACGTAGTTGGGGTCGGTGAGTTCCATGACGCGGCGGATCTCCGCCTCGCGCTCCATGGGACCCCAGGCGTGCGGGTGCGGGGCGATCTTGATGCCCATGGCTATCGTCTGCCGGCCAAGTTCGTTGAGGGTGTCGGCGAGGCGCTTGAGCTGATCGTCGCTCGGTCCGCCTGCGGGACGGCGGCCCAGGTTGACTTTGTAATGGCCGCAGTTGAACGGCACGAGAAATTCGCGGGCGAAAGCGACGTGGTCGGCGATGGTCTTGGACGTCTCCGCAGGCTCGATGAAGTTGGTCGATTGGCCGCGCGCTCCATTAGAGACATCGATCATGGTGATGCCGTGATCGTCAAAGATCTTCTTGAGCTTCAGCGGCTCCTCGCGATAGGGCTCGATGGCGTCGGCGTAGGGCTCGATGCCTTGGAGTCCGTGATAGGCGACACGCTTAATGCCCCATACGATGTCGCGGTACGGTCGCCACAGGGAACTCGTTGTGCCGTAGAGAATGTCGGGATTCACCGGGTCGAGCGATTTGTGAGCGACGGCTCCGATTGCGGCCGCAGGGGCTAGCAAGCCGCCGGCTGTCGCCAGGCCGGCCATACCGATGGCTCCGGTCAAAAAATCTCGCCTCTTGAATTCCTGATCGAAGGATGAGACATGGCACGCCTCCTCGTTTCCGGACGGCTGGAGTATACACCCGCCGACGCCTGGAATGAACGCATCAGCGTATGGACGGAACGCCGTCCTGGCGCAGGAGCCCGTGAGCGGTGCCTTTGGCCGTGAATTCCGCCGAACAAAAATTCGATAATCGATTAATTGATAATGAAGCGCGGCGATGTTGAGATATTTCGGCGTTTTGTTGGAGGCCTTCGACGATACCTCGCAAGACCGCTGTCTCACCAGGACTGCCGCCGCATCGTGGCCGAGGCCGAGAAAGCGCGGAGCGACAATTTTCTGGTCTTGCTGCGCCGCGCGATCTACGACCGCCCGCGCAGCCCCTACCGGCGGCTTCTCGATCACGCACGCATCGAATATGAGGATGTCGCGGGCGACGTTCGGGCCAATGGCGTAGAGGCCGCCGCGGCACGGCTCTATGCCGCGGGCGTTTACATCGAGTATGACGAGTTCAAGGGACACCGTCGTATCGAGCGACCTGGACTAAGCTTCGACGTCAAGGCGGAGGACTTCGACAACCCGTTGTTGACCCGCGATTTCGAAGTTGAAAGCAGCGGTTCCACGGGGGCGCGCCGCAGAATGGCGATCGACCTGGAGTTGCTTGTTTACGAGAGCGCGGTCCGGCGGCTGTTCTACGAAGAGGCAGAAGTGCTGAATCGACCGCACGCGATTTGGCGGCC
Source organism: uncultured Bryobacterales bacterium (assembly GCA_964649285.1). Lineage (GTDB taxonomy): Bacteria > Acidobacteriota > Terriglobia > Bryobacterales > UBA6623 > CAMPKL01. Next base: position 7,698 of record CAZYOX010000193.1, read on the forward strand.
CATGCTTCCGGGCTCATCGGGCATCAAGCATGCTTTGGGCGCAGCCAAATTAGGGAATCCGCTGGAGCGGTGGTTCAGCCCTTCGCCCTGGGCATGGAGGGGCGGCATGTGGCCTTCCGCGCTGCTGACGGCGATCACTGTCGGAGCGGGCCGCCTGGCCGGCGGCGTGATACCGAGACCGACATATGTGTCGGTCGGCAACCCGGAGCCAGTAGCTCGTTGGATGGAGCAGCGTGTGAGCGAGGGAAGGCCGCCGTTGGTTTCGGCTTCGGCGAGTTCTGCTGTGCGTATCGCTTCTCTCGGACTCGATCTTACCGGGTCGGTGTTTGAACTGGGCGGCGAAGCGTTGACGCGAGCCAAACTCGACGCCATTCAATCTTGTGGTGCGTCGGTTCTCAACTTTTACGCGCTATGCGAGACTGGGCCGCTCGGGATTGGCTGCTCGAAACCAAACGAGATCGATGAAGTTCATTTGATTTCCGCAAAGGTCGCGGTGACGGAAAGGACGATCACAACTGCTAGTGGGCTTGAAGTGAATTCGATGCTGCTGACGACGTTGCATCCTTCAACGCCCAAGCTACTGCTCAATGTCGATATCGGGGAC
>CAZYOX010000194.1:0-8300 GCA_964649285.1 uncultured Bryobacterales bacterium
ACCGCCGGATAACCTGTCACTTATTGCTCTGTCTCACTGATGGGGTGCAGGCCAGAGCGTTTTTGTGGACCAAACAAGATCGAAAGCAGTAGTCACGAGTGCAGGGCACGAGCTACTTATCATCGAGGATTACTCTGGGGATCTGGGCAGGCTGACGTGGCTGGTCAGGGATCCGAACGGCAAGGCGTTGTTCTCGGGGAACGATCTGGGCTTCAATAATCCGTTCGGCTCTCCGATCGAGGAGATTGTCAAGGAACGGGCACACTCAGCCGCCCGCAACTGCCTAGGATCTAGGGGCGGAGAGTTTATCGAGTTTCCCGAATGGGAAAACATCGCAGCGCCCCTCCCCGGACAAAGCATGTGACATGGTTAAGCCAGGCGCTGCTTACCCGAAGAGGAGCCACAAGAGAAGATAGCCCGCCGCAAGGGCGAACGCCTTGAAAGCCAGGCTCAACTCATTACTCTCGTACCTGACCTTCTTTCTCGGCATTAGCGGCGAGTCTACGCCCGCCCTGCCGTCGAGCGCAAGTTGCGCTATCCCCGTCACGCAATTTGTTGCGTATCGGACGCTGGCTAGTACCTCGCGGATAGAAAACGCTCCGGCCCGTCTATTTCTTTACGCGCCTAGCCGTGTGGGGTCTACCGCACCTTGGCAAGGAACTCGACCGCCCCGGCCTTACCGAAACCCAATGTCGCTCCCGCCTGAGCCTGCGCCGCGGCATGGACTTGATGGACCTATGGCATAGTCCGCCTTGACGTACGTATTTGCCGCGCCCAACAGCGGGTCACTCGTGACTAGGCCCGTCGTTACGCTTGCGCCAGCGGCAGACTCTAGGTCAGGGTCTATCGCTGTCGCATTGCCGAACAGGCACATATAGGTCGCGAAATTTCCGGCCGCCACGAAATAGCCCGCGTCTGTCGCGCCGAAGGTTCTCCCTAGCGCCACGTTGTAGCCCTTGAGGATCGTGTTCTGAAATTCCCATGTCCCTTGTGATCCAGGGTCAAAGTTGCGAAACAACGCGCTGTCGGTTTGTCCGCTGGCAGGCCCCACAAAACAGCAGTGATTCGCGGTAACTGATCCGCCGTTACGCATCCGGGTCGTCAGCTTCCCGTAGCTGCCTGCTATGTCCACAAAAGAGTTTCCGTCGACGTACGCATTGAGGTAGCAGTCCTGAAAAGTGCCGACAACTGTGCTGGAGACGATGGAGCGGGCCGTCAGCGTTCCAACTCTGCAACGTCGATAGGTTGCCTTGGTGACATCGAGAATGTTGCCGTTCGACGTGTGCGGTACGAAATAGACGTCTTCACATAGTGAAGTTGTCGAGGTTCCAAACTGGGTGAAGGCTTGATTGCCGGCCGATTGATCTACGGTGACGCCGTTGCCCTTGATGGTGAATGACCACGCCGCGCTGCCGCCTGCCTTGATTAGCGTGGTTGCGGCCGTCGCGCCGTTTAACGTGCATCCAGGCTCGAATGTGACTTCAAGCGCCGCGCCTGCCACGGTGTCGTTTTGAATGTCCAGGTAGTCGCCTGCCTTGTCGTAGGTTCCTGCTTTCACGAGCGCACGCCGCCTCCGCGTTGCCGAAAGCGGAATGGTTTCGAGCATGCTCAGGCTTTGCCAGGGGGTCGCAGGCGTCAATCCGTCGTTGCCGTCGTCGCCTAGCGCATCGTCGACGTAGTAGCCGTAGTAGCGGCCGGAAAGTAATGTCAGCAGCGCCATGGTTAGACCGCCCGCACCGCCAGATAGAAGGTCCGTGCGCTGGCTTCCGCGCTGCCGCTATGAACCCGAACAAATAGCGCCCCGACGTAATCGGCGGGGTTGAGCGGATAGTACGCCGCGCCCGTGGGCGTCACTGACGAAACGCCATTTACGGAATACCAGGTGATGCCGTCGTGCGAGACCTGAATCGTGATGGCCCCGGTTGTCGCGGCCGCCGCGTAGAGCCCGCACAGTGTTCCCACGCCTGCGAGTCCTGTTCCTGCGCTGTCAGTTCCCGATTGGGCAATCGTCTGTGTGATGACGTCTGGAGTTACTTTCATTTGGTCTCCAAGGGTTGCCGCCCGGCCCCGAAGGGCCGGTGCGGGTTGCGGTTGATAAGTGCCGCCGAATGCCCGGCGGCGTTCTTCCCAAGGGAATCTACGATCTGGTTTCGAGCGTGACGGTGCTGGAGAACGTCGAGCCGTTCTTTGGAGTTGTCGCGACAGGATCGAGCGACTTGCCGTCGAAGCGGACAATCGCTCGCAAATAGGCTTGGTCCGTCTCGAAGCCAATGTGCGCCGAAAGGTCCATCCGCATTCCGGGCCTGAGCGCCACGCCGTACCGATTAAAGTCGATCAACGAGATATCGCCCGCTGTTCCCAAGACGGGGCATTTCTCGGTGAAGACCAACTCGGTGCCGTTCAGCGTCCATCCGCCGCGTGAGCTGCCCTGCAGTAGCGGCATGACTTGGCCGCCGGTGCCGATTGGAAGCGCCAGAGAGCGCAATTGCGGATAGGTGCTCGGGTGAGCTACCCACGTCGCCGAACCTCCAGCAAGCGAGCTCGGCAACATACGAGATTCCATCTTGACGATGTTCTCGTAGAGGATTGTCGCTGCTGGTTGGCCCGTCTCCTTCGTGATCGTGACTTTGTTCGGGCTCAACAGAGCGCCTAAAGGCTGTGCGCCGCCAGTGCCGTTGAGTAGCAAGTCATCGCGACCAAAGGCGATTGCCGCAGCGAGCGCCGCCTCTAAATCGGCATAGGCCGAAGGGCCGGCGTCCTCTAGGAGCTCACTGGTAAGCGGAATCAGAATCCCGCCCTTTTTCAAGTCAAAGGAGACTGCCTCTAGCTTCGGCTTGGACGTCGGAATGGCCGCGCCTTCGCCGACGATGGACATCTTCACGGTGCCGCTGATGTTGCCCGAGCTTCTGTCGTACGTATCCCACAAGGGAACCCTGAGCGTACGGCCTTCGCCTGCGGTAATCGGGAAGTTCCGCGCCCTGCTTCGTACAACCTCTTGATCCAAGGCTAAGTCGAGGATTCGGGCCGCGACCTTCTCAGGGACAATCGCGCCGCCGTCCTGCGGGACCAAGGTGCTCATCCCTGCAATGCTCCGCTGTGAGTAAAGCCGCGCGTCGAAGTTGCGGTGCAGAAGGGCGGAGTAAAACTCTTCGGGGCTTGACCAGCCGTTCATGTCGTCGGGGTCGACGTCGCACCGCTGACATAGCTCGCGGTGGCTCCGGGTTTCCAATGGGCCGGAGGTTCGCTCTTCGCCGCCCTTGCCTTGCCCGCGAATCTCAGCGTCGAGCGCATCGGCTTGGCGCTTCGCTTCTAGCTCGGCTTCCTTCAGTTCCAGGGTTACCCGTTCGGCTTCGTCCTGCAGCCGGTTGATTTCGCGGAGCTCGTCCATGGTCGCTTTGTCGCGCTTCTCGGCCTTGGCTTTATTGATGATCTCTTCGGCCTTGTCGAGAAGTTCGCCCCGCTTGTCTTTCAGTTCAAGTACACGTCGGTTCATTGAATTACTCCCACGCGCCCACTGATGGGGCGTGTTTTCCGTGTTGTGCCTTTGGAAAATTCAGATCGCGGAACTAACGCAGTGGGCTTCGCCCGGCTGGGTCTAAACGATCTGTGAGCCGATTCGCCGACAGTGGGCTTCGCCCGGCTGGGTTATATCTCGGCCCCTTGCTCGGGGCGTTGAGCGCCGCAGTGGGCTTCGCCCGGCGGCGGCGCTCATACCCATGAACAAGAAGTAGTTCTATTTTATCATGACAAATGCTCAAAGCTGTCGAAAAAACCTTCAGTTTACCGGGCCGTGAAACGCTGCTTGCGCCGCGTCCGTGATGCGCCCGATCTGCTGCTGGCAGATCGCCACGCCCAGCCGCCGCAGTAGTTCCGCCGCGCCCGCTTGCTGTTGTTCGTCGAGCCTGTCTGCGATCTTCTCCAGAGCCGCGGCCGCAACCGCTACCTGGCCGCCAGTGATTCCATCGAGCGTAACGCGGGAATCGGGAAAGGTTGTATTGCTCATATGTTTGCGGCCCTCCGTTGGCCGTCTCTTAAAAATCAGGCAAGCCTCGCTAACTCGCGGATCTTAGCCCGCGCCTCTTTCGTCTCTGCTTGCCGCTGTTTGAATAGATCGGCGTCGAGGTGCTTCTCGATGGCCCGTGATGCGATGCCGTCGAGAACATCCGGGGTCAGCGCGTCGAGCTCCCAGCTGTTCGCACCGTAGGCGTTGCGGTATTCCTGAAACCGGGTGTCCTTCTCTTTCGCGAAGTTCGGCGGGGGATTGTACTGCTCTATCTGGTCGATGTTGAGCGCCAATCGCTCGACGTCTATGGGACGCCCCGAGTAGAGTTGGAGCCGGTCGCGCACGTCTCGGGTCATGTCGATTCCGCTGGGGTCGTGATCGCCCAGGTAGAGAACCACTACGCGTTGCGAACCGCCCATCCGCCGATGTCCAGCCGACCATACTTCGGACTGACTCATGTACCCACGGCAAGCCATGAGCGAGCAGCCGTAACGCTGAGCGGTTCTCAGCAGCACGCCCGCGAGAGCTTCTTTCTCGATCCAAAGTTCGACGCGTTGGGCTTGCCCTTCCCATAGATCTAGTTGGAACTGGTCGGCGCAATCCTCGATGATGTCTCTCGGGCTTTCCCACGTAGCGGGGGATACAAGGTTTCGAGTGCGGTCCTCTATCGCGTCCCAATCCAACAGACCGCAATCGCGAGCTTCCGCCACCAGTCGCACTATGCGGTCGTAGCTCTTCTCGTTGTTCTCGATCACGTCGCGGGCGACGAGTTGGTAGTACAACTGCCGAACCGTCAGAACGTAGCCTTGGTCTTGGTACTCGTCGAGAATCCCCTCGCACGCCTTAATCAGGTCTAGGCTAACTTTCCTGAATGCCTTGTCTCGATAGGCGATATTCATGCGTCCGGCCTCGGTGCGGGGTCCAATAGATCACCCCAAGGGTCCTCATCCTCGACGGGCGCCAGGGCCGTGATCTTGTCGCGGTCTGCCGGCGTGAATCCGAGCGACTGGCACCATGCCCTAAAGCGTCGGTCGGCTTCGTTGCGAATCCCCACCAGCGGGCTAGCGCGGTGGCCCGATTCCGTGAGTAGGCCCTTGGCCCGGAGCTGGTCTACGGCCTCGCGCCAATCGGCGTACGCTGCCGCCGCACTCGCCACTGCGAAGCTGTCGGATTCGGTCATCCGGCCGGCGTCGATCAAAAGGCTTGCGATCGCGGTGTAGGCTTGCCGTCCGCGTTCGTCCAGGTAGTCTGGCGGGGCCGGTGGCGACTCCAAGGGGCGCAACGCTACGGGCGTTTCCCGTGAGGGTCTGAGGGTGCCCTTTCGGGCCTTTTCTTCTGTGGTTAGTTGTCTCATTCAATACTCCAAACAGGATCTTGGGAAGGGACACGAGTGCGCGAAGCTGGGCCAGTGCGGTCCTGGGCATGGGCGCGGACGATTTGCATGCCCCCACCCCTTGTGGTCATCGCTCGCGCTGCAGTGATCGCCGTTGTCGCGATGAATCTGCACGTCTTGAGCCAGCGCCTGCGGGTTCAATGCGAGCCAAACAATCAGCCGCAAGGCCAGCCAGCGACAGCCAGTAGCTGCGGCCTGCAACAGAATCGCGCACGCGAGTTGCTTCTCGCCGATCAGTGAGATGTTGAGCTCGGAGTACCGTGCAGGCGGAATCGAAGTCATCGGCAAGGTCCAAAAGCCTCCACGTTGATTGCTTCTCTTGCTCCCGCTCTACGGCCGGTAGGTCATCCAGCCCCAGCCCTAACGGGTCATCCGGGCTAACGGGTTTGGCAGGTGAGTTGAACTGCTTGAATCGGTTCGTTTTTCTTTTCTGGTTCAACATGAAAGTTCACCAGCAGCTAACAATGCAGCCTCGACAACTGCAATGCTCTGACCGCTAAAGTCTGTGTTGCTGTGTATGATTCGATAGCTTCCATAGCCCAATAGAGCAACGGCACGCCGCAGAGCTTCCGTATCGTTGCGCCGGGGTACGGCAATGGTGCGGTGGCGATGCGGAAGCAGCCGAGCGCCGGAATGGTTCAACAGCTCCAGCGCCGCGCGGCCCTCTGTCTGTCTGGCAGCCAGGACGGTTTCTAGTTCGGGCTTGCGCTGGCGGAGGACTGGAGCCCACTGCTCGATTGCGGACGGTTCGCCGGATGCCAGGATTCGGCCATTGCCGGACAGTCGAAGTCTGACACCTTCGCGCTCGGCTTCCGTGATAACGGCTTCGATGGTCATAGTTCCACCTCAAGATGGCCAAGATGGCCAGGAGCCAAACCGTTGGACGCCTTCGAAGAATGCTGGCCATCTTCGAAGATGGCCAAGTTTTTTCCTTGGACACCTTCGTGGCCACCTTCGGGAAGTCGCCACAGCCAGCCCCCGTTGATGCCATCCTTGACGGCCTTGACGCCTAGCGAATCCTTAGCGCGACGGACGGTCCGCCAAGACAACCCCGCGCCCTTGGCTTCGGCCTCGACGTCCTTCGTTCGCATGGAGCCGCTTTCGAGTAGCTCCGTTAGCCACTCGGTTGCATCGGAAACCGCACTGCGTTCGCCGGAGTCTCCACTCGCCGCCCGCATGGCTTCCGTAGCCGTGATGGTGACGGCCCCGGCCTCCCAAACGACACGCGATGTTTCGATGCCGGAAACGCTCGCCGATTCGACGCGAAAGGCTAAGCCGGTCTGGTCGCTTCCCAGGTTGTTTTTGAGCGGAAGGAACAAGCGCCGATCTTCGTCTGCCGGGTCCTTCAGGACCACATAGGCAGCCCGCGCCGCCGCAACGAACGCCAGCGAGCCGGTGACGCGCATGAGAGCATCCGAGCCGCCCGCCTTGTTTAGGTGCGAGACGCAAACGATAGCAGCGCCGCACTGCTCGGCAACCTTGGACAGTGGAGCGAGCATCGCCCGTACCTCCGCGTTCTTGTGGGAGTCAGTCGAGCCTAAGTAAGCCGTGATCGGGTCGAAGACTATCAGCGCAACTTCGCCGATATCGGCGGTCATCTTTGCGAGCTTGGAAAGGTCCTCAGCAAGACTGAAACCGCGTTGCGCCCGCGTCCCGTCCGGCAAGTACCCATCGTTCACCGCATCGATGATGTAGATGTTTTCGAGATTGGCGCCTGCCGCCTCAAGTCGCGGCCTCACGGTGTCCGCCGGGTCATCTTCAGCCGAAACGATGATGACGCGGCCTCGCTCGCAGCGCGTCCCGTCCGGCAACCTTCCGCCCGTGGATACCGCTGCTGCGATTCCGAGCGTAGCCTGCGATTTGCCCAAGCCAGGGTTGCCGGCAATCATGGAAACCTTGCCCTTGGCGAGCCAGGGACGCCAAAGCCAATCGACGGCCTTAGACACGATGTCAGAGAGCCGCCGATAATCCAGGGAAGGGGATTCTGCACTCAGTTCGGCCTCGATGCGTCGAGCATCCTTATCCCAGGGGTTCATCGAGCCCCCTCTAGCCGCTGCCGAAGTGAAAGAACGTCATGGGCGGGAAGATCGCGTAGACGACGGGCGTAGGCGTCGATGCCTTCAGCGATGCTCAGCCGCTCACGTTCACGGGCGTAAAGCTCCCATCGCGGATCGTCACTGAAATCGGTTTGCGTGTCAGTCCATCGAGCGATGGCACGACAGTCTCTTTCGATGAAGATGGCGACGGCCTTGAGACCTTGCGCGAGCTTCCACCGCCACTCCGCAAGGCTCAACGCGGTCGAGCGAACAGCTTGCCGCCGGGAGCGCATCGCCCGGTCCGACTTGAGCCCGTAGCGTTCACGCAGCCAGTCGAAAGCCTGCTGGCGGTCGCAATCGAGCGCCACGCAAACCAAGTCGACGATTCCGCCGCCGCGCTGCTTGCCGTGGTCAAACCAGCAGCCCTTCACGTCGTCGTAGGTAACGCTGCGGTGATTCTTGCCGCCGCGCCATGAAGCCGGGCCCCGGCCATTCTTGACCATGAGTCCGAGTTCGGCCGCGACGACGGAGATAGACGGAACGCCGGTCATCGGCTCAGCCCGCCTTGCTCGACGAACTCCGCGATGGCATCCGGGTGGTAGTAGCAGCGCCGGCCGACCTTCGTGAATTTCGGGCCGCCGCCCACGAGACGCCAATGCTGAAGGGTGCGTCGTTTGAGAATGCCTCCGGTTGCCTTCTCTACTTCGTCCTCCGATAGGAGCTTCGAGATTTCTGCCAACTGCATGTTTGGTCCTCCGGGAAACAAAAAAGCCCGGAAGGCCGAAGCCCCCGGGCGGAAACAAAAAAGCCCCGGCGGTTGCCAGGGCGGTTCAGGATTTCGGTTTTCTAGTTAGGGGCCCCGTTTTTG
>CAZYOX010000195.1:0-8265 GCA_964649285.1 uncultured Bryobacterales bacterium
GCCCCATCGACATGCACAGGTCGTTCTGTCCGAGAAACAGCAGATCAACGCCGGGAACGGCGGCTATCTCATCGATATTTTCGATGCAGGCTGCCGTCTCCACCTGCAACGCCACAATGATGTTCTTATTGGCGTTGCCCACATAACCCAGTAGGCCGGCCTTATTCGTGCTGCGCTGCGGAAAGTACACCGAGCGCGTGCCCGCCATCGGATAGAGTGCGCAGCTCACGGCGTCGCGCGCCTCTTGGGCGGTATTGATGTAGGGAATTAGAACGCCGTCCGCGCCCAGGTCCAAAGCTTGTTGGATGCCGATGCGATCGCCGTAACCGCCGACACGAACCATAGACTTAGCGCCGCCGCTCGAAATCGCCCCGAGCATCGCCGAGAGCTTTTCGTTGGTCATCGGCCCGTGCTGGGTATCGACCAGCAGCCAGTCGTAGCCGCTGTGGGCCAGCTGCTCGCAGACCGTCGGGCTGTGGGAGTTTACGAATAGGCCCATCTTGGGCGCGCCGTCGCGCAGTTGTTGCTTGAACTCAGCTCCGCTGAGAGTGGAAGTGCTCATATATAGGATCCTCGCTAAGGTTCGAGAGAGGGATCTCGACTATATCGAATCCTGCGAAAGCCAGTCAAACTAGGCGAGCTCGCGCCAGTGGGAGACGGCAAGGCAGGCAATCGGATTCTGCTCGATAGGACCTTTTTTCTCGCGGCCTGGCGCTCTTTTCTCAATCATTCGACTGTTCCGCCGCCAAACAAAAAGGCCGGGATCCTCTCGGTCCCGGCCCTGTTCTGTCGCTCGATGATGCCTACGGATTGCGGCGCTGTTGGAGGCTCGACTCGCCCTCCACATGTTCCACGGCCCGGCCGCGCTGACGCGGATTTTGCCAGCCGTCATTGGTCGGCCCATTCTGGAAGAAGAACGAATCCTTGCTGACGGAATATCCTTCGCGGTACTGAGCACCCGCGTTACCGAAGATTTTTCCGGCGCGCAACGTCGCGTCGCGCACTTTCTCCAGCATCTTCTGGTACTCGGGATCACTCTGCGGCAGACCCGAGAAACTGCTCAAGTCGTTGTTGCCCAAGATGACTACGTCAATGCCGCGCGTATTGGCAATGTCAAAAGCGTTGGCTACGCCCTGCGGAGTTTCGATCATGACGACAACCATCAGCTCATCGTTGTAGCGGTCGCGATAGGTAGCCGGGTCCCAATAGTTACGGTAGTTGCCGCCGCCCGCACTCCGGTGAGCGACCGGGGGGTAACGGGCGTACCAAGCCGTCGTATGCGCCTTCTCAGGGGTTTCCGTCGTCGGCATGATGATGCCGATTGCGCCTAAATCCGTCGCTTTTTGAATCGAACTTTCCAACTCGTCCGGCATGCGGATAAAAGGCATTGCGCCTACGTGGGGGCAAGCATTCATCATCTTCTCGATTTCGCCCCAGGTCATCGTGCTGTGTTGCATTTCAAACCAGGTGAAGTCGTAGTGCGGAGCTTCTTGGCAGTAGCGCTCGATGTCGAAGCTGGAAATCGTGTGACTGAAGACTTGTTTGCCTTCCTTCAATTTTTGCTTCACCGTGTTGACTAGCGGAGCCGACTTTACTTGGGCCGCCAGCGGGATGCTCGTCAGCGATAGCGCCAGGAGCGAGCCGAGTACGAACTTCGTCGCGGGTTTCTTCATTTACGCCTCTCTCAACCAAATGCCCCAACCTGGTCATCCGACCGCAGGACTGGCTAATTGTACTCCATCCGACGGCGGCCGGTGTGATTTCAGTTCACAGCTCGCTGGTCCCCTTTCGTTCCTCAAGCGCGTTGCGCGCAATATCGATGGCCTGTTGAATGTCGGGCGCCTCATTGCCTCTGCCGATCCGCTCCAACAAACCGCTGCGTTTGAGCAGATCGCGCGGTTGCGACTGCAGATCCGCGAGGATAACGAGCGTCCCCTCGCGCATGGACCTATCCACAACGTCCTCAAGCGCCCGTACCCCGGTCGAGTCCATTACGGGTACATGGCGCATGCGCAGAATCAAGACCTTCGGCTTCCGAGCTACCTCGCGTAGCGCATCTTTAAAGCGATCAGTCGCACCGAAGAAGAATGGGCCGTTGATCTCGAAAACCTCCACGCCTTCCGGCAGTCTTCCGGCGAAGCTGCGAGTCTCGTCTCCGTCGGCGCCATTCTCTTCGGTCAGCCCCGTAATGTACCCAGCCCGCATCGTGTTCGACATACGCAGCATGAACAGCAATGAAGCCAGAACAACTCCGACTTGAATGGCCACTGTTAGGTCAGCCAGCAACGTCAAACTAAACGTCGTCAGTAAGACTGCGATGTCGCTGCGCGTACTGCGGAAAATCTTCACAAAGAGATGCCCCTCGCTCATGTTGTAAGCGACCACCATCAAAATGCCCGCCAACGCGGGCATCGGTATCAGCGCAGCCCAGTCGCCGGCGAAGACGAGGACAACAAGCAGCGTTAGAGCATGGATCATTCCCGCCACGGGCGTCCTGCCGCCGTTCTTTACGTTGGTCGCCGTTCGGGCGATCGCCCCGGTAGCCGGAATGCCGCCAAACAACGGCGAAGCAACATTGGCGACGCCTTGGGCGACCAACTCCATATCGGTACGATGCCTGCCTCCAATCATGCCGTCCGCGACCACAGCTGACAGCAGTGACTCAATTCCGGCAAGTAGGGCGATCGACAATGCCGGCGAGAATAGAGTCTGCACCTGTGTCCAGTCCATAGTGGGCAGGGCAGGCATCGGCAGGGTTGAGGGGACGGCTCCAAGCTTCGTCCCGATCGTCTCGACAGGCAGACCGAAGAACTGTACGACCGCAGCTGTCGACACAACGGCAATTAACGACCCCGGAATGGCACGGGAAATCCGGCTGCCGTAAACAGTGAAGAGTATCGAAACACCGCACATCGCCGCGGGCCAAACGCCGAACTCATCAAAATGGCTGAGGTATGCCGCCCAGCGCCTAACGATGCCGTCCGGCCACTCCGTTGTAGCGAGACCAATAGCGTCCGGTACTTGCGTCGAAAAGATCAGCAACGCGATTCCAGACGTAAATCCAACCGTCACCGGATAGGGGATGAAGCGGATCACTCGGCCCAGTCCGCTGAGGCCCATCAAGATAAGAAAGCCTCCTGCCATGATCGTGGCGATCGCGAGGCCATCGTATCCGTGTTGACGGACGATCTCAAAAACCAACACGACGAAGGCGCCGGTGGGACCGCCGATTTGCACTCGGCTGCCGCCCAGGGCCGAAATCAAAAATCCCGCGACCACCGCGGTATACAGTCCTTGTTCAGGCCGAACGCCTGATGCGATCGCCAGGGCGATGGAAAGAGGCAGGGCGACAATGCCGACGATGACGCCGGCTCCCAGGTCGCGCAAGAAGTTCCCGCGCGTATAACCTTCGCGGATAACTTGAAAGAGTTTCGGTTCCAGATTCATGCCGACCACGCCTACTTAGCCCCCTCACCCATCCACTCCGCAAGTCGAACCTGTTGCGCTTCCGTCGCCCCCGGATCCGCCTCCAGCTTCCAGCGATCCTCTCCTGGCTCCTCGCCTGCCGTCACTGTCAGGCTCAGGATCTGATCCCGCCGCGAAACCATCACCGCCAGCTCATCTCCTGGGTGAAACGCCTTCAGCCGGTCAGCCAAGCCCTCGGCCGTCACCCGATAGCCGTTGATCGCCAGCAACTCATCCTCGGCGTTTATGCCGCCGGCGAAGCCGGGCCCGTCTCGCCGAACGCTTGCTATATACAGCCGCCCATCCTGCTGTCGCGTATCAATCCCCAACCACGCCGGGGCCGGTTCGGACTTCTCCTTAGCTGGAGCGAAACGCAGCCCGAACCATTCAAGAAACTCGTCGTAGCTCAACTCGCCCGGTCTGTCGACCCGCTCCGCGATCCACCCGCCTAGGTCCTGCCCGGCCACATCGTTGATGACCTGACGGAACTGCGCCTGCGTAAATCCAGTCTCGCCCGAGTAGCGCTCCCAGGCTGCACGCATCACGTCATCCAAGCTCTTCTGATCATTCGTCAGCTTTCGGATCTGCACGTCCAACAACAGCCCCACTAGCGCACCCTTGCCGTAGTAATTCACCACGGCATTGTTCGTGTTCTCGTTGCGTTTGTAGTACTTGATCCATGCGTCAAATGACGAATCGCTTAGCGCTTGCGTCAGCCGCCCCGGCGCCGTCTCTAGCGCCGCGATTTCGCGTGACAGCTCCTTCAAATACTCTTCCGTCGTCGACAGCCCCGCGCGCCGCACGATTAGCGGATCGTAGTAGGACGTCAACCCTTCCGCTACCCACAAACCCGTCGTATAGACTTCCGTCTCGTAGTCAAATGGCCCCAACTCCACGGGCCGAAGCCGCTTCACGTTCCAGGCATGGAAGAACTCGTGGCTAATCAAATACAGCCACTTGAGGTAGTTGTCGCGCGTGCTCGTCGCCCAACGGTTGGCCATCACCAGAGTCGAGTTCTTGTGCTCCAGCCCTCCGCCGGATTCCGTGATCGCATTCAAGAAGCTGTAGTTCTGATAGGGCGTCACGCCCCAGAAGGCGATCTCCGCGCGGGCGATTTTCTCTACATCAGCCGCCGACCTGGGACCGTCCCAAACGCCGCCCTCTCCTAGATTCACCAAGCTATGCGGCACGCCGTCGATCTCGAAGTCGTATTGCGCCAAATTGCCGGCCAAGATCGGCGAATCCATTAACTCGTCGAAATCCGCAGCGACATACGCACCGTCAACCACAGGCAGCGCCGCGTGCGAAGCCGCCCAATTCCCTGGCAGCTCCAACCGAACATGATGCGGCGAATCGATCAATCCGCCGCCCGGTTCCGCTCTCGTTACAAACGTCGCCGCGCCCACGATAATGGCGAAGTCCGCTTCGACCCAATTCGAGCGCACGGACATCTCGCGGCAATACAAGCGATACGAAAAGCGAACCTCGGCGGCGCCGCTGGTCTCGATCATCCAGCGATTCTTCTTGCTCTTGCGCATCGCCAATGGCCTGCCGTCGACGGCCTCGGCGTGCTCGGATTCAACCTTGCCCGAGTAGTCCCGCACCATGTATGAGCCTGGCGTCCATACCGCCATCATCAGTTCAATGGTGGGCGTCCCATCGGTTCGGACGATCGCTTCGACCTCCGCATAGTTCGTCTCTGGGTTTGGGAATCGGATCGTGTGGCGAATCGGTTCAGCAGCGTTCATGAGGGGTGGAAGTAGCGCCAGAGCGATGACAATCGCTAGGCTTGCCAAGGAGTTTTTCAAGGTCTTTCCGCGTTCAAGGGTTCAACTTGGGCGGCGTCTTCCGCCCATCCAAAATGGCGAGGTCCTCCCGCTTCGCGGCGAGAGCGCTGTATTCTTCACGAACCTGCTGTAAGGGAGCAGCGATGATCTCTTCGATCTTCTTCGTACTCAGCGCGATTTCCTTCTCAGCTTGTCTTCGGAAGTCCCGCATTAAATGTTCGCGAAAGGCGCCCACGCGCCGGTGCAGCATCTTCTTGGCCCGACGTCTGGCATAAGGGATCACGCAGGCCGCCGCGGCGCCCAGTCCAAATGCGATGGCCCCCGGAGAAGCTGCTCCAAGCGTTTCCGCATGCGAAGAAAAGGATGTCCCCAGCGCAATGATCGCGGCAATCGCCAGAAAGACGGCATTCGTCGCTGCGTTGCGCGCGGCCTCGCCGACCTGCTTGCTTTCCGAGCCGGCGTCGAAGATCTGAACCACGTCCTTTGTTGTGGCGCGGAAAGCGGCGAATAACCGCGAACGGTCATAGTCGAACCGCTTCTCTAACCGCTCGTTAACGGCCGCCGCAAAGACCGAGCGCTCGCCCTCTACCTGGGCCCGCAGCCGCTGCCAGCATTCCATTTCGCTCGTCAGCAGCCAGTCGGCGAAATCCTCCACGCAGCGATCCAGCTCATTGGCGGTATCTGCCAATACGAACCCGTCGTATTCTTCGCCGATCGATTCTTGATCGAAGAGCTCTAGTAGATGGCTTGTCGTTAGCGTTTCGTCAAAGAACGCATAACCGCAACCCTCCATCCGATGCAGCGTGAGATCGAGGTCGGTGAGGTGTGCGTCAAGCTCCGAAGTCAGCTTCTTGCCGTATTCGGCCGCTTGCGCTTCAAAGCGGTCCCCTAAATGTTGGTCCGTCGCGAGCTCCGAGAGCCGCTTTTCAACATCTGCCAAGCTGGCGGAGGACGAAGCCACGATATTTGTATTATCGCCGCTTCTTCGCCGCTTCAGCTAGGTGATGTGTGCGCCTTGCGTCTCGACATAGACCGCATACAACGACTGGCTTCCCGCCATAAAGAGTCGATTGCGCTTCTGACCGCCAAAACACAGGTTGCCGCAAATCTCCGGCAGCTTGATCAGGCCAATGCGATCGCCGTTCGGCGTGAAGATATGCACGCCGTCGTACCCCTCGCCGACCCAACCCGCTGCAACCCACAGGTTGCCGTCCACATCGCAGCGGATTCCGTCCGGGTTGCCTGCCGCCTCAAAGCCGTCCATGTGCATGTCGACGATGACCTTGCGGTTCGTTAGCCGGCCGCCGCTCACGTTCCAGACCTTGATGTCGAGCTCCTCCGGTCCCGTGTCGGAAACGTACAGCAGACTGTAGTCCGGCGAGAAGCAGATGCCGTTCGGCTTCGCGACTTCATCCGTAACCTTGTTCAGCGAACCGTCCTTGCCGTCGATGCGATAGACCGCCTCTTTGATCTCAAGGGGAGCCTTGTGCCCCTCGTAATTCACCATCGAGCCATAGCCGGGGTCGGTGAACCAAATGTCCCCCGTGGTGGGATGCACCACGATATCGTTCGGCGCGTTCAAGCGCTTGCCTTCAAATGAATCCGCCAGCACCGTCACGCTGCCGTCGTGTTCATACCGCACAATCCGGCGGTTGCCGTGCTCGCACGAGAGCTGCCGGCCGTTGTAGTCGAATGTGTTGCCGTTTGAGTTGCCCGAGGGACTACGGAATACGCTGACCGTGCCGGTGTCTTCGATCCAGCGAAACTGCCTGTCGTTGGGGATGTCGCTCCACACCAAGTACTTGCCGACACCGTTCCACGCCGGGCCTTCCGCCCATAAGGCGCCTACATGGAGCCGTTGGATCGCGGTATTGCCGATCACGTACTTGGCGAACCGAGGGTCCAAGGTCACGATATCCGGGTCCGGGTAACGGATGGTGCGGACGTTCGTCCAGTCGCGGTCCTGGCCGCTGAGCGCCGCGGCGCCGGTTGCGGCCGCTGCTCCAGCGAAAAGGGAACGACGTGTCAAGGTCTTGCTCATTGCAACAACAGATTACTGCAAAACGTTCCACCATGTGCATTGCGGACCTCGAATCCGCCGACAATAAAGAAGCATCGAGCAGTACTCCGCATGCCTGTCCGCCCTTCACTTTTCCCTCCTGCTTCTCTCGATGCTTGGCGCGGCCGCGTGGAAGCCGAACTCGCCGGCCGCCCCTTGGAGGCCATACGCTGGCGCCCTGAGTCGGGACTCGTCATCGAACCGCTCTATGTCGAAACCGATGCTCTAGCGTTCCCGGCGCGTTCGCACGAACCTTGCCGTCATTCCCCGCCGCACATTCTCTATCCGCCGCACGAGTCCTTGGTCGGCGAACTCGTACACCTTTTGTCGTTCGTTCTGGGCGCTAGCCGTGAAGGCATCGAAGGCCGCGTCGTCGTCTCCATCGGTTTGAGTTTGCCGCTCGAGCTCGCGAAACTGCGAGCCCTGCGCGTGCTGTGGGCGGGCTTGGTCCCCGGCTATCCGCTCCACATCCAAGCCGTCGTCAGTCAGACCGACTGGGACCCCGATCAGCCGCATGAGAATCTCATACGCTCCGCCATCGCCGCCTTCATCGCCGTCTCCGGAGGCTGCGACTCCCTGTACATCCAGCCTTGCGACGATTCCCCTGAAGCGGAGCGTCTCGCCAAGAACCAGCTGCGCATCTTGCTTAACGAATCCGGACTCCGTGACCTCGTGGACCCCTGGCGCGGCTCCTACGCGATAGAGGCGATCACCTCGTCTCTTGCCCGCGCGGCCTGGCAGCGGCTAGAGCAACGAGGCGAGCTCCCGCGCGCCGAACTGTCCGCCCGTCCTGCCGAACTCCCCGGCTTTCCTCCTTACACGCGCGGCCCCTATGCCTCGATGTACACGGCCCGGCCCTGGACGATCCGCCAATACGCTGGCTTCTCCACCGCCGAAGATTCCAACGCCTTCTACCGCCGCAATCTCGCCGCCGGACAGACAGGCCTCTCCGTG
>CAZYOX010000196.1:0-8230 GCA_964649285.1 uncultured Bryobacterales bacterium
AGCGCGGTTGAGGGCCTGTCGCCGGATTCCGTCGTGGTGATGGACCAAACCGGGCGCTTGTTCACCTCGCGCTTTGGCGGCTCGGACGACCTCAACGAGCGCCAGTTGGAATTTCAGCGCAGCGTGGAGCGAGACGCGGCGAGCCGGATCCTCGCCACACTGGAGCCCCGCTTGGGGCCGGGCGGCGTACGAGCCAATGTGGCAGTAGAAGTCGACTGGACCTCCGGCGAGCAGACGGAGGAGTTGGTCGACCCGAACACGGTCCTGGTGAACCGCCAAGTCACGCAAGAGAGCGCCCTCGACGGGCCGCCGGCCGGAGCGCCCGGAACAGCCTCCAACCTTCCGCGCACACCTGCTGCTCCGGTACAGCAGCGGTTCGGAACGCAACGCAGCTCGGAAACCGCGAACTTTCAGGCCAGCCGCACCGTGACGCGGCGCACATTGGAGCGAGGCGCCATCCGGCACATGTCGATTGCCGTATTAGTCGATCATCAGGTTTACCTCGATGAGGCGCGGGGAGAGCTAGCCCGACGCCCAAGGACCGCCGAGGAACTGGAGACGGTACGCAACCTGGTGATCGCCGCCTCGGGAGCAAGGCTGGACCGGGGCGACACGGTTACCGTCGAGAGCTTGCCGTTCTCGATGCTCGAACCAGGACCGGTCGCTCCTGAACCGCAGCCGGATCCCGCCGACGAACTGTTCACCCAAGAATGGTTCCGCAAGCATCGGGCGCCGATCATTCTCGGAGTACTAGGAGCCGCGCTGCTGGCGGTGCTCGTTGTCGTTTTGAAGCGCCGGCGAGCCGTAGCGCAGATCCGTGTGGCAAGGCAACTTGCGCTGGAGGCCGAACGTGAGCGCAAGCAGATCGAGCAAAGCGCGATGGAAGAGTCAGAGCGTCGCCGGGCGGAGGAAGACCGCATGCTCATGGGCCTGAAGCTCTCGTCCGAGCAAACCGGCAAGACCGCGGTGCTGCGGCGTCACTTAGTGGAAGCTGCAACCGACAATCCGGAGCGATTCGCCCGGCTCGTGCGGACTTGGATGCGGGAAGATGATTAGCGATTCCTCCAACCCGAGCGCCTTGCTGGCAGGGCTGCGGAAGGCCGCCATCGCCATGGTCACCCTGGGCGACGGAGCGGCTTCACAGGTCTTCCGCTATCTCTCCGAGGGCGAAATTCAAAAGTTGAGCAGTGAGATCTCGCGGATCGATCACGTCTCGGCGGATCAGGCGGAGAAGGTGCTGGAAGAGTTCCACGAACTCGAGATGGCGCACAAGCAGCTCTCCGAAGGTGGCTTGGAATACACAAGAAGACTGCTGAACACCGCCTTCGGTCCCGACCGGGCCAGAGTGATCGTCGATCGCGTCGTTCGTTCGATCGGCAGCGAAATCTCCATCTTTCAAATGCTGCAGAAGGTAGATCCGGAGCAAGCCGCGAAATACATCCAAGACGAATCGCCGCAAACGATCGCCCTGGTCTTGTCGCACTTGGACAGCACCTCTGCCGCAGCCATGATGACGGCCCTGCCTGCGAACCTTCAGAGCGCCGTCTCGATGCGAATGGCGCGGCTGGAGCAAACATCGCCGGAAATTGTCGCGCGCATCGCGGCAATTCTTGACCAACGTTTGAGCTCGCTCGGCCAGATGCGAAGCGAGTCGTTGGGGGGCATCCCCGCGGTGGCCGAGATGCTCAATCGCATGGAGGCGAATTCCGGCCAGAGACTGCTGCAGCAGATCGAAGACGCCGACGCAGAGTTGGGCGGGGCTATCCGCAATCTCATGTTCGTGTTCGACGACATGTTGCTGATCGATTCTTACGGCATTCGCGAAGTGCTGCAGCGAATCGACAAGAAAGTACTGACCGTGGCGCTAAAGGGCACGAGCGAGAGGCTGCGAGCGCACTTCTTCGCCAACATGTCCGAACGCGGCGGCGCGATGCTCAGGGAGGACATGGACGTGCTCGGTCCGATTAAGATCCGGGAGGTCGAGGCCGCTCAAAAGGAAATCATCCAAGTCGTACGCACCCTCGAAGCCGAAGGCGTCATCAATCTCAAGGACGCCGTTGGCGAACAGTTCGTTGTCTAAGATCTTTCGAAACCCGCACGACTCGTTCGTCCTGCCGATGCGATTCCCGCAGGCCGCTGAAGAGTTGCCGTCGGGCGTGACCGCTTTTGTCGCTCCGCAACTCGCCTCCGGCACGGGCCAAGCACCGCGATCGGCTGTGGCTGAAAGTTCTCTTGAGGAGATGAAGGAATCGGCGCGGAAGGCCGGCTTCGCCGAGGGACTCGCTCGCGGACGGAAAGAGGGCCGGGACAGCGCCGCCAAACAACACCAGCTCCAACTGAGCCAACTGCAATCGACCGTCAGCCAATTGCTCGCTTACCGGTCCACCATTCGCACCGAAGTTGAGCGCGAAGTCGTCGATCTCGCCTTCGCCGCGGCTCGCAGAATCCTGCGCCGCGAAGCGACGCTCGACAGGACGGCCGCCGCGGGAATCATCCGCTCTTGCATGGATGAGAAGTCGAACTCGGAAGTCACCAGGATCTTGGTGCATCCCGACGATCTAGAACAAGTGCGCGTCAATGTGGGTCCAGACATCGCGGTAGCGGCCTCGAAGGACGTAGCGCGCGGAGGAGCCCTGCTGGAGACGACCAGCGGCGTGTTGGATGCACGCATCGACTCCCAGTTGGACGAACTGCAAATAGGACTCGCAGATGCCTAGCGACACCCTGCGCGAACATCTTCGGGCTCATGCTGCGCGGCTCGCGCGGCTCGACCCGGTGCGCGGTCTTGGGAAGGTGACGGACTGCGTTGGACTGGTGGTCGAATCGGAAGGCCCCTCGGCGTCTATCGGAGATCTTTGCGATATCCAGTGCAACGACGGCGAGGCCCGCCTGGCGCAAGTGATCGGGTTCCGGGAGAATCGCGTTCTGCTGATGCCGCTGGAGGAGCCTCAGGGGTTGCGGCCCGGCGCGGCGGTGAGGACGAGAAAATCCGCCTCGCAGGCCGCTGTAGGGCCGACGTTGCTCGGCCGCGTCATCGACGGGTTCGGCCGCCCATTAGACGGCCTGGGTCCGCTCCGCTGCGGGCTCCGGCTGCCGCTGTATCCCGAAGCGCCTGGCCCCATGGAGAGGGCGCCGATTCGCGAACGGCTCGTCACCGGCGTGCGCGTCATCGATGCAATGCTGCCGATCGGCAAAGGCCAACGGGTAGGCATCTTTGGCGGGTCGGGCGTCGGCAAGAGCACGTTATTGGCTGCCATGGCCCGCTCGAGTGAAGCCGATGTCAACGTGATCGCCATGATTGGCGAACGCAATCGCGAAGTCCGGGAATTTATCGATAGCAATCTCGGGCCAGAAGGCCTGAAGCGTTCCGTCGTTGTCGTCGCCACTTCTGACCGGCCAGCTCCGGCACGGGTCCGGGCAGCCTTCTTGGCGGCCACCGTGGCCGATTACTTCAAGTCCCAAGGTCAAGACGTGATGCTGATCATGGACTCCGCCACGCGCCTCGCGATGGCGCAGCGCGAGATCGGGCTTGCTGCGGGCGAGCCGCCCAGTCAGAAGGGCTACACGCCGTCCGTCTTTCAGTTGTTGCCGCGACTATTCGAACGCGCCGGCAACTTCGGCCAGGGCTCCATCACCGGCATCTATACGATCTTGGTCGAGGGCGACGACCTAACGGAGCCGATCGCCGACGCCACGCGCTCCCTGCTCGACGGCCACATCGTGCTATCCCGACGGCTCGCGGCCGCGAATCACTTTCCCGCGATCGACGTATTGGATAGCGTCAGCCGGCTCACCGAGGCCATTGCGACTCCGGAGCAGAACGGCTGGGCGTCTAGGTTACGTGATTCGTTGGCCGCTTACCGGCGGTCCGAGGACCTCATCAATCTAGGGGCCTACACGGCAGGAGCAAATGCCCGGCTCGACGCTGCTGTGAAAGAGCAAGCGCGCATTCGAGACTTCTTGCGCCAACAGCTGAGCCGCTCATCGCCGCTCCAGGAAACGCTGGCTCAACTCAAAGACCTGGCCGCAAGAGTATGAAGCCTTTCCGATTCCCCTTGGACCCCTACCTGGCCCTGCTGCGCCGCGAGATGGAGGCCGCCGAGGCCAAGTCGGCCGAGTTGCACGCCAGGCAGCAGGCGGCCCGTAGCCGATCAGATGCGCTACTGCAGCAACGTCAGGCTGCTTTGGAGCGGCTTGCCCAAACAGAACCCATCGCCGGAGAAGAGCTCCGCGGACTAGACGCTTGGCGGGCCAGCTTGGCCGAGCACGCCATTGCCGCGCGGAGCGCAGCGAACAAGCTGGACAACCCCATACGGCAAGCCAAGACACATGCCCTGGAGATTAGAAGACGCGTCGAGCTGCTCTCGAAGCTCCGCGAGCGCCGGTTTACTGAACACCGCCACGCGGAAGACCGCCAAATCGAACAAATCGCCTCTGAACTCCACCTGGCGACCCGCTACAGAAGAAGAGAGTAAGAAAAGCTACAATGGCGACGTGAAAAATCGCTACGCCTACGTGATCCTCCTTCTGACTCTGCTGCTGAACGCCTGTTCGCCGCAGGCCAATTACGACATCGTCATCGAAAACGGCAGCCTTGTCGACGGCTCCGGCTCGCCCGCGCGGGACGCCGATGTGGGCATCCTCGACGGCAAGATCGCGGCTATCGGCGATCTGGCATCCGCTGGCGCCGCTCGGCGTATTGACGCTTCCGGCCTGGTTGTCGCTCCGGGCTTTATCGACATGCACAACCACTCGGACCTGACGATTGTCGCTGAGCCGAACGGCGAAAGCATGATCCGCCAAGGCGTGACGACGATGATCCTCGGCGAGGGCGGCTCGCAGGGCCCCTTACCGCCTGGCGAGCAAGAATGGGAGACGCTGGGCGAGTACTTCGATTTCGTGGAAAAGAAGGGGATCGCGCAGAACATCGCCTCCTACGTCGGTCAGACTCAGGTTTGGACGTTCGTCAAGGGCGACGAACTCAAACCCGCCACGGACGAAGAGATCAAGCTGATGCAAGCCGAGGTCGAAAAGGCCATGCTGCAGGGCGCCCTAGGACTCTCCACTTCCCTGCTGATGCCGCCTTCGAGTCTGGTGACGACGGAGCAACTCGCCGAGCTCGCCAAGCCCGCCGCCGCTCATGGCGGCCTCTACTCCACGCACATTCGCGACGAAGGCCAGGGAGTGTTCGATTCCGTCGCCGAGGCCATCGCCGTTGGACGCGGCGCCGACATCCGCGTCGACATCATCCATTTGAAGATCGCCGACAAAGCCCTGTGGGGCCGCATGCCTGAAGTTCTCAAGTTGATCGACGACGCCCGCGCAGAGGGATTGGACATTCGAGCGAACGTCTATCCCTACACCGCCGGGCAAAACAATCTGCGGGCGATCATTCCGCCTTGGGCGCACGACGGCGGCAACGAGGCGATGGTGGCGCGTTTACGCGACCCCGCGCAGCGCGAGCGGATGCGCCGCGACATTCTTAATGGTATTCCGGGCTGGTACAACCACTACCTAGCAACCGGCGGCGGCTGGGAAGGCATGTTGCTGGTGAGCTTTAAGCAAGAGAGCAACAAGCAGTGGGTGGGCAAGCACATGAGCGATCTGATCGCTTCGCGCGTGGGCGACCCGGTGGGCACCCTATTCGACGTGTTGATTGAGGAGAACGGCAGCGTACCAACCGTTTTCTTTCACCACTCCGAAGAAGACATGCAGCTGGCCATGAAACAGCCTTACACCTCAATCGGATCGGACGGATCGGCCATCAGCCCCGACGGCCCGAGTGGCGCCACGCACCCGCATCCCCGCTGGTACGGCACCTTCCCCCGCGTGCTCGGCCGTTATGTGCGCGAATTGCACACGCTTGAGCTGCCGGAAGCGGTCAAGAAGATGACAAGCATGAATGCGGAAAAGGCGAATATCCCTGACAGGGGTCTGATCAAAGAAGGCTATTGGGCGGACGTAACGCTCTTCGACCCCGAGACCGTCATCGACAAGGCAACCTTCGAGGAGCCGCATCAGTACCCGGAAGGCATTCCCTACGTCATCGTGAACGGCGTCGTGGCCCTTGACAACGGCCAACATACAAACAGCCGTTCCGGCCAGGTATTGCGCGGGCCGGGATATCAGCAGGAGTAGATTTCCTGATCGCGGACAGAGCGTGCGCGCCGGCTAGTCCCACAGGCGGATGCCGCCGAGGATACCGGCGATATTCGAAACTGTGCGCACGTTCTCAGGCAAAGTGATGTTGATCTTACGCGCATTGCCGCCTCCGAGATAGAGGACGCGATAGTTGAATACGCGATCTAATGTCACAATCGCTCGCTGTAGACGCTGGTTCCAGGTGTCTTTGCCCTTCTTGCGCAGCTCCTGGTCGCCCATGCGCTCCTCGTAGGTCTTGCCGCGTTCGAAGGGATGGTGCCCCAACTCGAGGTTCGGAACCAGCCTGCCGTCTGTAAATAACGCCGAACCGATGCCCGTGCCCAAGGTGAGGACAAGTTCGACTCCGATTCCCTCGATGACGCCCAAGCCTTGAACGTCAGCGTCGTTGGCCACACGGACTTCCTTACCCAACCGCTGCGCCAAGACGCCTCGAAGATCGAAGCCAGCCCAGTCGTCATGCAAATTGACCGCCGTCCGCGTCACCCCGCCTTCGACAACGCCGGGGAAGCCGACGGAAACCCGGTCGAACTGGCCTATCTTCTCGGCCATGGCGACGATCTCTTTGAGGACCACTTCCGGGGTCGGCTGATCGGGCGTTTTGCGGCGCAACCGTTCGGTAATCGGCTCGCCGACCGGATCGAGAATCATCATCTTCACGCCGGAACCGCCGACGTCGATGGAAAGGGTAAGCGGACCGCCAGACTCTTCCATAAGCTTTCCTGGAGTGTATCGGATGTGTCGGCTCGTCCGGGCCATCGGCCCTCTCTATAATGTGTAAAGATGATCGGGGCGCGACCGCTACTCGTATTGCACTACAGCGAATTGTGGCTCAAGGGCTGCAATAAGCCATTTTTTATCAGTAAACTAAAGACCTCTATCGAAGAAACGCTCGAAGGTCTGGCGGTTTCATTGGAAGGCCATCTTAACGAAAGAATGGTCGTCTCCGCCGAGACGCCCCAAGCGGCTCGAGAGGCCGCGGAGCGACTCCAGCGAGTTGCGGGCATCGAGTTCATCGGTGTGGGCGTCGGCATCCCGCCCACGCTCGAAGGCATCCTGGCGGCCGGTCTAGAGTTGATGCGCGATAAGGACTTTCGCACCTTTCGTGTGCGGGCCAAGCGGGCATCCAAGCAACTGCCCTTCCGTTCCGCGGAAATCGAGCGGAAATTGGGCGCCTTGATCGGCGAGCAAGCCCGCGCTCAGGGGCGGGACGTGCGCGTCGACTTGATCGATGCCGAGGCGACTTGTTTCGTACAGGCCGGGGCCAGCGAAGCGGTGGTCTTTACGGACCGGCTGCGCGGTCTCGGCGGACTGCCGACGGGGACTGCCGGCCGCCTCATGTGCTTGCTCTCGGGAGGCATTGACTCGGCCGTCGCCGCGTACAAGATCATGCGCCGCGGCGTCCGCGTCAACTTCGTCCATTTTTACGGGGCGCCGGCGCGTCCCGGCGAGGAATCGTCGCCCATCGCCCGCGAGATCGTTCGCCAGCTCACGCCTTATCAGGGGCTGTCGCGGCTTTTCCTGGTCGATTTCGACACCATACAGAGGCATATTGTGGCGAATGCCCCGGACGAGTTTCGCTTGCTGCTATACCGCCGCTTGATGCTGCGCATCGCCGAGAAGGTGGCGCGCGGCAATCGCTGCCATGGGACGATCACGGGCGACAGCATCGCCCAGGTCGCTTCGCAGACGCTGGCCAACTTGGAGGGCGTCAATGCCGTCGCGAAGATGCCCGTATACCGCCCGCTATGCGGGGATGACAAGCAAGAGATCACTGCGGTCGCCCGCAAAATCGGCACCTACGAAACGTCCATCGAGCCCTTCACCGACTGCTGCCCCCTCTATATGCCGCGTAACCCGCGGATCTTCGCGAGCATCGATGAATTGGATGCGGTCGAATCGGCATTGGTGGCGGATGGGCTGATCCGCAAGGCAACGACCTCGTTGGTTCGCGAAATTTACGAGTATCGAAACGGCAGCGTCCGTCAGAAGTCGGTCAAACAGTATGTGGTCGCGGATGAAGACGCTTCGCTTGTGCCGGCTCGCTAGCTTGGTGCTGGCCTGCGCCGTG
>CAZYOX010000197.1:0-8152 GCA_964649285.1 uncultured Bryobacterales bacterium
CAGATGGGCGACACCGGCCCCTGCGGCCCTTGCTCGGAGATTTTCTACGACTTCGGCCCGTCCGGCCTAGAGCCCGATGAGGTAGACGCGCCGTTCCCTGCCGATATCAGCCGCTACGTGGAGATCTGGAACTTGGTCTTCATGCAATTCGATCGCGATGCAGACGGCAAGCTGACGCCGCTGCCCAGGCCGTCCATCGATACGGGCATGGGCCTTGAACGAACCGCGGCTGTGCTGCAGGGCAAACTTTCAAACTTCGAGACTGACCTGATCCGCCCGATCATCGACCGCGCGGCCGAGATTATCGGCGTCAAATACGGAGACGACCCCGAGATCGACGTGACTCTTCGCGTCGTTGCGGACCATGCGCGCGCCGCGGAGTTCTTGATTCACGACGGCATCATGCCTTCCAACGAAGGCCGCGGCTACGTGCTGCGTAAGATCATGCGCCGCGCTTTGCGGCACGCGCGGTTGGCGGGCAGGGAAGAGCCGTTTCTCTACCAGTTGACGAAGTTCGTCGCTGACCTCATGAAGCCCGGTTACCCGGAGTTGCAAGAGTCAATCGAGCGTGTGCAGCGCATCGTCAAGGAAGAAGAGCTGCGCTATCACCGCAACTTCGTAATGGCCGAGCGTGAATTCGAAGCGGCGGCGTCGCAGGCCGTCAACGGCAAGATTCCCGGCCCGGTGGCGTTTAAGCTGTACGACACCTTTGGGCTATCGCTCGACGAGCAGAACGAACTGGCCGGCGAGCGTCGTTTGTCCATTGATCTCGACGGATTCCAAGCCGAGATGGAAGGGCAACGAGCCCGCGCACGGGCGAGCTGGAAGGGCGGCGAAACATCCAAGACGGCCGAGGTCTACAACGAACTGCTGAAGCAACACCCGACGGCGTTCTTGGGATACGAACTGACTGATGTACCGCACGTCAAAGTCGCCGCGATCTTAGTGGACGGCGCACAAGTGGAGAGCGTGCCCGCAGGTTCCAAGGCGCAGCTCATCCTCGACCGCACGCCGTTCTACGCGGAATCCGGCGGACAGGTGGGCGACGAGGGCATGCTGCTGGCCGGCGGCGAACCGGTGGCGCGGG
The DNA here is from genome assembly GCA_964649285.1 of uncultured Bryobacterales bacterium. Lineage (GTDB taxonomy): Bacteria > Acidobacteriota > Terriglobia > Bryobacterales > UBA6623 > CAMPKL01. The sequence goes on from CAZYOX010000197.1 coordinate 1,088, forward strand.
TCGTCGATACGCAGGCGCCGCTCAAAGGGCTGAACGTTCATCACGCCGAGATCCTCAGAGATCTCAAGGTAGGAGACGAAGTTGAGGCGCGCGTCAACGACGATACGCGTGATTCGACGCGCCGCAATCATACGGCGACTCACCTGCTGCACGCGGCGTTGCGCCAAGTGCTTGGCAAACACGTCAAGCAGGCGGGCAGCGTCGTCTCGCCCGATCGTCTACGCTTCGACGTCACGCATTACGCGCAGATGGATCAAAGCGAAATCAGCGAGATCGAGCGCATCGTCAACCGCGAGATTCTCGTCAACACGCCAGTCGTTACCGACGTGATGGACATCAACAGCGCCGTGCAGACCGGGGCGATGGCGCTGTTCGGCGAGAAGTACGGCGACAAGGTGCGCGTCGTGCAAGTCGGCGACTTCAGCAAGGAACTTTGCGGCGGTACGCACGTCAGGCGCACGGGCGACATCGGCGTTTTCAAGATCACCAGCGAAGGCAGCGTCTCGGCGGGCGTTCGGCGTCTTGAGGCCGTCACGGGATTCGGCGCCTACGAACAACTCAAGGAGTCGCAAGACCGCGTCCACTCGCTGGCGGCGATGCTCAAGGCGAGCGAGCCCGACCTAGTCGAAAGCGTCGAGCGGCTGATCGCCGAAAACCGCGAGAAGGAGCGCGAGATCGAGCGGCTCAAGTCGAAGATCGCTCAGGCAGGCTCTGGCGACCTTGTCGGACAAGCGCGCGAGATCAACGGCTTTAAGATGATCGTCTCCCAAGTCGACGGACTAGACCGCGGCCAATTGCGGTCGCTGGTGGATTCCTTGCGCGGCAAAATCGGCTCGGGCGTCGTCGTGCTTGGCTCAGCCAACGGCGGCGATGTGGCGCTCATCTGCGGCGTCACCAAAGACCTGGCGGGGTCAAAAGTCCACGCCGGCAAGCTCATCGGAGCCATCGCCCAGGAACTCGGCGGCCGCGGCGGCGGGCGTCCGGACTTGGCTGAAGCCGGCGGCAAGGACGCGGCGAAGCTGGCCTCGGCGCTCGAAAAGGCATACGAACTGGTCGGCTAAGCAGCGGCCCTATTCGTTAAACTCTGCCGCCAAGAACGTCACGACCGGCAGGATGTAAGCGCCGGAAACTTCCTCCCTCGTCGAGCTGCTTGGCGACTAGTGTCGCGATAGCGCGCGCGCCGCGCAGCGAGCAAGTGTCGCCTCATCAACCTGTTAGAGTCGCTGAGCGATGTAACGGAGAGACCCGACGCCGCCTCTCCTAGTAGGCGTATGCCCGCAGCAGAGTTTTCCGTGAAAGAAAACTGGAGCAATCTCAATCGCTGGAAACGCGGCGTCGTGATTGGCGTGGCTGTCTTTGCTGTCCTGTGGATCGCCTTTTTCTTCGTCGGCAAGGCGCTGAGCCCTTGGGCTGAGGAAGAGTTCGTGAGCGCCCTGGAACGCAAGTTCTCGAGCGAATCGGAGGTGGAAGACCTGCAGATACAGGTCTTCCCTTGGTTTCATGCCGATGCGCGCGGTCTCGTGTTTCGACGCCACGGCCGCACGGACGTTCCGCCCCTGGTGCAGATCGAGCGCGTTACCGCCGATGCCAATCCGTTCATGGCGATCCTGTTTCACCGGGTGAATCAGGTGCAGTTCGAAGGGCTGGAAATCCGCGTAGCTCACGGCAAAGATGGCGACGACAAGGATGAGCAGGATCAGGACGATAAGGCTCGGGACGAAGCAGCGGCGGCTCCTGCCGAACCGGAAGTACTCCGCGAAGACGATCGCGACGAGAACGAATGGATCGTCGAGCACATCATCGCCGACGGCGCTCATCTTGAGATTCTCTCGAAGCACGCCTGGAAGAAGCCCCTCACGTTTGAGCTCATGCGCCTGGAGCTTTGGGATGCGGGACGAAACTCCCCGATGGAATACCGCTCGACGTTGACCAATCCAAAGCCGCCGGGCGAGATTCACTCCACAGGACACTTCGGGCCTTGGAACAGCGAGGAGGCTGGGCAAACGCCTTTGGACGGCGACTACGTCTTCCAGAACGCCGACTTGTCGCACTTCAAGGGAATCGCCGGAATCCTTTCGTCGGAGGGTTCTTTCGAGGGCGTCTTAGAGCGTATTGCGGTGAAGGGTTGGACCGACACGCCGGACTTCTCTGTATCGTCCTCCAAGCGTCCCGCGCACCTGAAGACAGAGTTCTCGGCTGTTGTGGACGGCACTTCGGGAGATACCTACTTGGAGCCGGTCAGAGCCCAGTTCGAACGTTCGACCGTTATAGCCAGCGGCAAGGTGGGCGAGGAAGAAGGCCTGGACGGTAAGACCGTGATTCTCGATGTGAGCGTGGATCAAGGCTACGTCGAGGACATGCTGAAATTAGCCGTGCCCGAAGACGAGGCAATGCTGGAAGGTCCGATTCAGTTCACTGCCAAGTTCCGCTTGCCGCCCGGCGAAAAGGAAGTCCCGGCCCGGTTGGAGCTGGACGGGCAGTTCGGCATCCAGAACGCGGATTTCACCAAGAGCGGCATCCAGGAAAAGCTTGGCAAGTTAAGTAACAGCGCGCAGGGCGAACCGGAGCAGGCCCCCGAGCCGGTCTCCTCGGACTTTGGCGGCGACTTCACGCTGGGTGGCGGCGTCCTCAGCCTGACGGACTTTCAATTTCAGATACCCGGCGCTGATGTCTTCATGGCGGGCGACTATGACCTGCTCAACAAGGGACTCGATTTCCGCGGCCGCATCGAAATGGATGCCAGGATCTCGGAAGCGACGACAGGCAAGAAGTCCTTCTTCCTCAAGCTTGTGGACCCCTTCTTCAAGAATCGTCGCAAGGGTTCCGGCTCGAGCATACCGATCAAGGTGTCGGGCACAGTGGACAATCCGCAAGTCGGGCTGGCGATCGGCGGATCGTAGCGTGACGAAGCTAGCAGGCCGAAGTACAGCCTGCTAAGCTTCGATGTCTCAGAACGAATAACGAAGCGCGAATTGAATGATCCGAGGATCCTCCGCGCTCTGGATCTTGCCAAAGTTCTGGTTGTTCAGTGAGCTGACCGGGTTGTTGAACCTCACCTGGTTGAAAGCATTGTAGGCCTCTGCCCGGAATTGTATGGCGCCGAGATCACCGATAGGAAATGACTTAGCCAACGCGATATCGGTGTTGAAATGGGTGACGCCGCTGAGAGCGTTGCGGCCTAGGTTGCCATACTGACCCGGCTGGTTCGGAACAAACGCAGCTTTATTAAAATACTGCTGAATCATGTCGCCGCGGCTCGAAAATTCCCGGTGCGGATCCCCTACTAAATCGGGACGGTCTTGGCCGACGCCCGTAAGGGAGGCGTCCACGCCGGTGGTAACGTTGATAGGCGCGCCGCTCACGATGGACGTCAAGCTGGATACCTGCCAGCCGCCAAAGACCTTCTGGGCAAATCCTTGGCTTCTCAACTCCGGAATCTGGTAGACGATCGACATATTGAAATTGTGCCGTCGGTCGTAGTCCGATCGGCTACGATCGGCGCGCATGTCAAAGGGGTTTTGCGAAGGCGTACCGATGTTGTTGCCCGAGAAGTAATCTAGAAATTTCGAGAATGTATAAGCGGCATTGGCCGTCAACCCATTGCTGAACCGCCTGTTGAGCGTGAACTGCGCTGAATGATAGGTGGCATTGGAGGTTGTTTGAATGGTGCGGAAGCTGCCGTAACCGTCGTCAGCCAAGGGCCGCCGCGAGTTCGTGTTGGCGATCGTAGATGCGCCCGGAATATACGTTGCGGGGTTCGTTTCGTTCATCCGGACTAAATTGTGAGAGAGCTTCCCCGAGTACCCTACGGTCGCCACCAGATTCCAGGGCAGGGAACGCTCTACGCTCGCGTTCATTTGGTGAATGTAAGGCGCGGTAACGTCGGGGCGAAGAATGGTGAAGAGCCCCATCGGCAAGGTAAAGTTGGCATCCTTGGGGTCATAAGTATAGGGGAAAGGATTCTCGCGTCCGCGATACGGGTCCGTCAGACTGTAAGGTCTGTCTATAGCAACCAAGATTACGAATGGCTGATTCGAAGCGGCATAGGTCCACATTCCGGCGGGATAATTTTCGAAGAACAAGCCATAGGATGCCTTAACAGCCAATTTCCCGTCGCCGTGGACGTCCCACGCAAATCCTAGCCGCGGTGCGAAGTTGTTCTTATCCGCTTTAATGAATCGGTTCTCGACTCCTTCGAGCGACGGATCTCCTGGGAAAACCATTCCGCGAGGTGCGTTAGGCACGACTATCGACTGCTCTCCTGCGCGGTAGCTGTTGGCCTTGTCGCCTACGTTGTGATAAGGCGCCATCCACTCCCACCGAAGGCCTGCGTTCATCGTCAGTCTCGGAGTGAGGCGCACTTCGTCCTGAACGAACATATACCAAGAGTTTCCCTTGACCTGGCGCTCATAAACGCTGTTCTGCGAAAAGCTGATCGGCGAGCCGATAAGATAATCCGCAAACGCGTTGCCAGTGACTTGGCCGTTGAAGTTGAACCGTCCAGAGTTCCCAGTCCTGCCATTGCCGTAAAATTCGTTTCGCGTGAATTCGCCGCCGAACGACAAAAGGTGACGGTCGTGGGTCCAGCGCATAACGTCGCCGATTAGGTAGACGTTCGTCGGGTCTCCAAAAGGGTCGCCGCTGGTAATAGCGAAGAAACCCGTGACGGTAAGCTGTGGAATCTGCGGTACCACGACTCCCGGCAAGATACCCCCGAAATCAGAGAGCTGCCGGTCACCTTGAGACTCTGTCTGCGAGTGATTCCGATTAACGCCAATCCGAAACTCGTTGAGCAAGGTAGGCGAAAAGGTGTGCGTATTGTTCAGGGCATAGTTCACAACATGGAACCATCTGGGATTGACCATATCGAAATTAGGAGCGATGTTTGACGCGGCGTTGGCGTCATCGGTGAAGTCCCGGAAGAAGCGGAAGTTCAGGTTGTTGTTGTCGCTGAAATTATGGTCTACGCGCAACAACCACTGATCTCCGTTGCTGGGTACCGGGCTTAGGGCGGTATACGCGCCGCTGGGGGTGTTCCCGAACGGAACGTACTCGTTCATCAGATTGACAGCGGTGGTATCGAAGCGGTCGGAGGGAATCTGCCCATTCGGGAATGGTTGCCCGGTGAGCGGATCGGTCGGCTTGCGGGCCGAAGCCGAGAAATCTCCCGCGCGCTCCCGCGCCGTGGGTGGAACGGCGCCGGTGACTACCCTCGATTCACGGATTCTGGTCCCCTGGTACGACCCGAAGAAGAAGGTGCGATTCTTGACGATCGGGCCTCCAAACGTAAAGCCGAACTGGTTTTGCTTGAGGTCTGGCTTGGTAGTCGCGAAGAAGTTGCGCGCATTGAGAGCTTTGTTGCGGAGGAATTCCCATGCTGAGCCGTGAAACTCGTTCGTACCGGCGCGAGTGACTGCAATGAAGACGCCTCCGCCGAAACGTCCGTTTTCCGCGCTGAAACCGCTCGTGAGCACACGGAATTCCTGTAGCGCGTCGGGCGAGGGAAGGTTGAGAGGGGAATTGTGGTACAGCGCAGCGTGATGAGAACCGTCAAAACGGATTTCATTTTGATTATTGCGGGCGCCCGCCACGCTCACCCCCGGACCGCTTCGTGCATTGAGTTGGATTGTCGGATTCGATGCGGTTGCAATCCCGGGGATCGTCCTCGACAGGTCCATGACGTTGCGGCCATTCAGAGGAAGTTCCTGGACTCGAAGGCGATCTACTACGCCGCCGACCGACGTGCTCCTGGTATCGACGGCGACGATATCCCCGACGACCTCGATGACATCGGTCACCTCTCCAACGGAAAGGACGACATCGACGCGCGAAGTGTCGTTCACCCGCAGGGTAATGCCGTCCTGAATAAATGATCGAAACCCAGGCATGTCGACCTGAAGCGAGTAGGGCCCTACAGGGAGATTCGTGATCAGGAAGGCGCCTGTGTCGTCGGTGGAGCCAATGCGGGTGAACGATGTATCCGTATTCCGAGCCGTAACGGTCGCGCCAGGCACAACCGCTCCGCTGCCGTCCTGGACCACGCCGAAAACCGACGCGGTCGTCTGGGCGTTGGCGATCCAGCAAAGACTGGGCAACAGTATCGCTGTAAGAACAAGGCGCAATAGGCGGAGGCTGTTCATAATAGAGTTCCTTTCTAAATTCGGAATGTTGCCCCGCCGGTGGCCGTATAGGTTCTGGCCGACGTAGGCATCGTGATCTGTGCGTTCCCCACGGACAACAGCGTGAGGGTCAGGATAGACGGAATCCTAACGAAACAAGTGAAACGATCCATAAGGAAACGCTTCAAAAACGACATGATCCTCAAAGCCCCGATATCCACGGAAAACGTTAGTCGAAATGAACGTATGGAGTCAATGAAAAATATGTACCGCTTGCGCGCCCGATTCGTGCAGGTACAGAACCGGCTCTCCGCACGCCGAAGGCGCGCGCCGGAGCGGATATTTCACGCCAAGGCATCGTCTGACCGAGTGCACCAGCGAGCGGCCGACAGATCCCGCAGCTGCAGGTCCAAAAGCGGCGCGGCCTTCGTCACTTCGGCGTTCCAGGTTGTACAATCAATCCCGGCCGCCGGGGGCCAACGTTAGACGGACGTACCGCGCGGTACCCCGCGACCGGCGCCGTGGCCATCCCGCAAGGGAGTCGGTGTCCCCTGACGACCTCATTGAATACACGTTTTCAAGGCAAGGAGCAGTAATGACAGATCGAAGCGCAGGCAAATGTCCCGTGTTAGGCGGATCTCACGCTCACCGGGCGATGGGGACCACCGCGAATCAGCATTGGTGGCCGAATCACTTGAATCTGAAGGTTTTGCAGCAGAACTCTCCCCTTGCCGATCCCATGGGCAAGCATTTCAATTACGCCGAGGAGTTCAAGACGCTTGATCTGGGGGAACTCGCCAAGGACGTGGACGCGGTCATGACCAGTTCGCAGGAATGGTGGCCCGCCGACTTCGGCCACTACGGTCCGCTGTTCATTCGCATGGCCTGGCATAGCGCGGGCACCTATCGCATCGGCGACGGCCGCGGCGGCGCCGGCGGCGGCCAG
>CAZYOX010000198.1:0-8096 GCA_964649285.1 uncultured Bryobacterales bacterium
GGGAATGGCTTTTTCGATGTAAACGGTCGAGTACCCAAAGGCGGCAAGCGCTTCGGCGCCGGCGCGCTCCCAGGAGGCCGGCAACTCCTCGGCCGCGGCCACCAAGCGCATGCCCTTGCCGCCGCCGCCGGCGGATGCCTTAATCATCACCGGATAACCCATCTGCGCGGCCAGCGCCAGGGCCTCGTCGGGAGAGCTGATATGGCTGCTGCCGGGCACAACGGGGACGCCGGCCTGTTGCATGATTTCGCGTGCGGAGGTCTTCGAGCCCATCAGCTCCATCGCTGAGGAGGGAGGACCAATGAAGGTGATTCCGGCCTCTTGGCAGGCCTTGGCAAACGCGGCGTTTTCGCTGAGGAACCCATAGCCGGGATGAATCGCATCGGCGCCAGTCGCGCGGGCTGCTCCGAGGATTCGTTCGATGGAGAGGTAGCTTTGTGCGGCTGCGGAGGGGCCGACGGCAATAGCCTCGTCAGCAAGACGTACGTGCAGCGCCGGGCGGTCGGCCTCCGAATAAACGGCTACGGTGGGGATGCCCAGGGCGCGGCACGTGCGGATGATGCGGACGGCGATCTCGCCGCGGTTGGCGATCAGGATCTTGCGAAACACAGGCGTCCAGTTTACGACGGAAGCCGTCGCGCTTCGCGAAGCTGCATCCCGGCGGGCTCGGCGCTAGACTAGCGAGACAACTTTGCAACTCATCCGCTGGGTCGCCCTCACGGCGACAGCGGCGATGCTATTCGCCGCGGAAAAGGGGCATAAGGAGATCCCCCTCGTTCATGCTGGCGGCGTCGTTAACGGCGCTAGCTTTGTCCCCGCTCCGGACAACTTCGTGGCCCCGAACTCGATCGTCTCGATATTCGGGGCGGATCTAGCGCTACGCACCGAGGCCGTGACCAGCGACACGCTCGAAGGGGGACGTCTGCCGCTCAGCCTGGGCGGCGTTTCGGTGCTCATCGGCGGGCAGCGGGCGCCGCTGTATTTCGTTTCGCCGACGCAGATCAACGCCCAGCTGCCGGCGAATCTGGTGGGACGGCCGCAACCCTGGCCGCTGCGCGTGGTGCGCGAGGGCTTGTTGGACGCAGCCGAAGCGCCAGTCTTCGTCCGGGAGGCGGCGCCTGGTCTGTTCCCAGTTGTCGCTCACGTCGATTTCTCGGTGGTGGGACGGGCCGATCCGGCTGGATCGTGGCCAGCGGCGCCGGGCGAGATCGTGATTCTCTTCGGCACCGGGTTTGGACCAACGCAACCGCCGGTGGAGGAAGGTCAACTGCCGCCTTTCGCAGCATCGACGTTGTTGCCGCACCGGGTATTCTTGGGCGGGCAGGAATTGGCCCCGGAACGGGTGTTGTACTTCGGCCAAGCGCCCCTACTTGCCGGGCTGCAGCAGGTGAACATCGTCCTTCCGGAGAACTTGGCGGCCGGAGACTACGAGGTGCAAGTGGAAGTCGCCGGGGCGATGAGCCAGACGGGCGTGCTGATCGCCGTGGAAGAAAGATGAAACCGAAGCTGATCCGGGACGTTTAAGTTTAGAAGGGAAGCCTCGTTTCCAAGCGCGGCCGACCCGTCGGGGCTAGAATCGTCAAGGAGTCTCCGCCATGCGCCTACCGCTATCCGTCGCCTTCTTGTTTTTCGCGGGCGTAAGCCTCAATGCGCAGGACTCCAAGGTGGTGCAGATCGATCCGCCGCCGAACGCCGACGAGCCCGCCCAGTTGTCGGAAAGAACCCCGGAACCGGCCGAGGGCGAAACGATCATTCCCATCGGCACGCGAGTCCCGTTGGTGCTGCTCAACAGCATTAGCACCAAACACGCCAGCCCAGACGACCTGGTGTACCTCGAGTCGGTTTACCCGGTGGTGGTGAACGGCCGTATCGTGATTCCTCCGGGGACGTACGTTTCCGGTCGGGTGACCAGCGTCAAACGTCCGGGCCGGGTGAAGGGCAAGGGCGAGCTGTATGTGCGCTTTGAGCAGATCATCCTGCCGAACGGAATCATCCGGGACTTGACGGGCAGCGTCGGCGCGCTCGACGGTCGCTCGCCTGAGGGATTCGACAAGGACGAGGGCAAGATTACCAGCGAGGGCAACAAGGGCGGCGACACCCGCACGATCGGCGAATCCACCGCCACGGGAGCCTCCATCGGCGTGATCGCCGGCGCGGCGGGCAGCAACGCCGGCTTGGGCTTGGGCCTGGGCAGCGCGGCAGGTGCGGCGGCGGGAATTATCGGCGTTTTGGCATCGCGCGGCCCCGATGCAATTCTTGAGAAGGGCACGCAGCTCGACATGGTGCTTGATCGCGGCTTGCTTTTCAAAGACGAAGAGTTGGAGTTCGACAACCCGCTCGGCGCCGGCCGTTTGCGCGATCCAGGCCCGGGACCCGACCCGAATCGAAACCGCGCCAACCAAACGAACAGCGGCCGACGCTTCCCGCTGTAGGACCGGCTCAGACCTCCAACCAGTCGCGACCACGCGCCAGAACGAGCAGCGATCCCTAGCGGCGTCGCCCTGCCCACGTATAATTCGAGGGTTGGGGCGGAAGTTCTTTGCCTAGAAGAAGTCAGCGGTTCTATTTGGCACTGCTCGGCGTCCTGTTCGTGGCGCTGGTGGGGTTGTCGTTTTGGCATACCTCGCTGAGTTTCGGCGACTTCCGCCCAGATAACGCAGTCATCGGCTTTGTGCTGTGGGGGATGCTCACGCTAGTCGCGTTGGGCGTCCTGGCGCTGGGCTTTCTCCTTTTCCGCGGCTTGCTGAAGCTGTATATCGAGCAGCGGCAAGGACGGCTGGGCTCCAAGATCAAGACCAAGCTGGTGGGCGGCGCCTTGGTGCTGTCGATTGTCCCGGTCGTCGGGATGGTGGTGTTTTCGTTCACCATCATGAGCCGCACCTTCGACAAGTGGCTATTCGAGCAGACGCCGCAGATCCTCTCCGACTCGGGAGCCATGCTCGAAGAGTTCAATCGCATCATGCGCGACAAGATGGCCGCTGATGCCGTGCGAGTCGCGTCGTTGCCGTTGGCAAGCGCGCCCTTCGAGGCGGAAGCGCCGGCGGAGTCTCTCGATGAGTTGTCCGAGACCTTAAGAAGATTCGACGCGCAGTACGTCGGCTTCTTGCCTCGCGGCGCGAATGTGGCCTCCTGGGAAGTCAGCTCGGGGGAACTGATCGCCGGGGCCGTTGGTTGGCGGTTGCCGGAAGACGCTAAGGCCGCCGAGTCCGGGATCGCCGGCAATTTCGTTTGGGGGGCGGCGCCGATCCAGTCGGACGGTGAAGAAATAGGGCGCGCCGTGCTCGCCTGGCGTATTCCTGACGAAATTCAATTGAGGCGGGCAGCGATGCTCGAGCGCTTCAACGAGTACCGAACGATCGAGGCCGAGCGGACGAACATCAAGTACTTCTATCTGGGGTTGCTGGGACTGATTACGATCTTCGTGCTGTTCGTCTCGGTTTGGCTGGCGCTCTACTTGTCGCGGCAGATCAGTACGCCGATCGCAGCGCTGATCGACGCCACGGCGGAAGTCTCCAGCGGCCACCTAGAGCATCGCGTCCAAGTCCCGGCCATGGACGAACTGGGCGGCTTGATTGCGTCGTTCAATCGTATGACGCAACGGCTGGAAGAGCAGACGACCGAGTTGCAAGAGAGCAACCGCGAGTTGGAGAAAGCCAACGCCGAAATCGACTCGAGAAGACGGCTGATTAACGCGATTTTGGAGAGCGTGACTCCGGCCGTGTTGTCGGTGAATGAGTTCGGCGATATCTTCAAGGCCAACCCGGCCGTGCGCCAAATTTTCCGCCTCTCCGAAACGCGCGCGCCGCTGCGGGTGGACGACTTGTTCGGCCCTGAAGACCGTGACGAGGTGCACTATATGCTGCAGAGAGCGCGGCGGACAGGGCTGTGCTCCAGGAACTTCGAATTGCAGAGTCGCGGCCGCATCCAACACCTGGCGGTGACGGTGACGGCACTCGACGCTCAAGAGTCGACGGTTCGCGATGCGGCCGGATACGTCATCGTCGTGGAAGATACGACGGATTTGTTGCGCGCGCAAAAGGAAGCCGCCTGGACGGAGGTCGCCCGCAGAGTCGCTCACGAAATCAAGAACCCCTTGACGCCGATCGCTCTGTCGGCAGAGCGGATGCAGAAGTTGCTCAATAGGTTGGCCGAGACGAACGATCCCGAGGTCCGCCGCGAATTGCGCGAGAGCTTCGCCCGGTCGACGCAAACCATCGTCGGCGAGGTCGAAACCCTGCGGCGTTTGGTCGACGAATTTGCGCAACTGGCACAGTTCCCGAAAGCGCATCTAGAAAAAGGTGACTTGAACGAAGCGGTTCGGGAAGCGATGGGCGTGTTCGAGGGCCGCATCGACGATATTCAACTCAAGGTCGACGCCGCAGCGGCCCTGCCGCCGGTGATGATCGACCGCGAACACATTAAGAGGCTAACAGTGAACTTGATCGACAATGCCGCGGAAGCTTTGCAAGGCGCGTTGGTCAAGGAGATCGTGGTGCAAACGGCGCCGGCCGAAACGCCGGAGACGGTAGTGTTGACGGTTTCCGATTCCGGCCCGGGCATCTCCGCGCAGGACAAAGAGCGTCTGTTCTTGCCCTACTTCTCAACCAAAGAGCGCGGCACGGGCTTGGGTCTCGCCATCGTGAGCCGCATCGTCGGCGAACATGGGGGAACGATACGCGTTGAGGACAACCGGCCGACGGGTACGCGGTTCATCGTGGAGTTGCCCGTCGCCGAGGTTCCCGCACTAATGGAGACGAGACAAGCGTGAAGCCTTCCGAACGCATTCTGATCGTCGACGACGAACCGGGCATACGCAGCTCGCTGTCAGAGATTCTGGCCGACGAGGGCTATTTCGCTGAGGCTGTCGACTCGGGCGAGGCGTGTCTAGAAATCCTGCAACGCAAGTCCTTCCAATGCGTGCTGTTGGATATTTGGCTGCCGGGCATCGACGGGCTCCAGACGCTGGAGCGGATTCAGCGGATCGACCCGACGCAACGGCCCATCGTGGTGGTGATCTCCGGCCATGGCAAGATCGAAACCGCCGTGCGAGCGACCAAGCTCGGAGCTTTCGACTTTCTCGAAAAGCCCCTTTCTTTGGAAAAGGTGGTCTTGACGGTCAAGAACGCTCTGGCCCATCGTCGCTTGACTCGCCAGAATGAAGAGCTGCGAGCCGAGGGAGTCGGCTACAGCATCATCGGCGAAAGCGTCCCAATGAAGGCTCTGCGCGGACAGCTGGAGTTGATGGCGCCCACCAGCGGCCGTGTGCTGATCTTCGGCGAGAGCGGCGTGGGCAAGGAATTGGTCGCCCATGCTCTACACGCGCGAAGCCTGCGGGCGGGCGAACCGTTCGTGGAGGTGAACTGCGCGGCTATCCCCGAGGAACTAATTGAAAGTGAACTATTCGGGCATGTGAAAGGGTCGTTCACCGGCGCGCGGGAAGACAAGACGGGCAAATTCCAGCAGGCAGACCGCGGCACGCTCTTCCTCGATGAGGTCGGCGATATGAGCCTGAATACGCAGGCGAAGGTGCTGCGCGCGCTAGAGGGCCAGCGGTTCGAACCGGTCGGGTCGGGCCGTCGAAGTGGACGTTCGGGTGATTGCGGCGACGAACAAGAATCTAGAAGAAGAGATCTCAAGCGGGAACTTTCGCGAGGATTTGTTCTATCGCTTGAACGTAATTCCGTTCTTCGTGCCGCCGCTGCGTTCACGGGCTGAGGATATCCCTCAGTTGGCGGAATATTTTCTGAATCATTTCTGCCGCGCCTACGGACGCAAGCCCAAGCACCTGTCGGTAGACGCGATCGAGGCGCTGATGAGTTATGCCTGGCCCGGCAATGTCCGAGAACTGCGCAACTTAATGGAACGCATCGTCATCATGCATGCACCCGAACGCGTAGACACGGACGACCTGCCGTTGCCGGGCGACGCACGCAAAGCGGCGCCGCGGACGGCGGGGGGAGAGTTCCGGCCGTTGGCGGAATTCCGGGCAGCCTCGGAACGCCGTTATGTATTGGAGGTTCTTGAGGCCGAGGGGGGCAACATGACGCGCACGGCGGAAGCCTTAGGTCTGGAGCGGAGTCATCTCTACCGTAAGATGAAGTCGTTGGGCATTTCCGCGTCCGACGCCAAGGACTAGAATCGAGTTCGGTCTACAATAGTCATCACCATGAAAGGCAACGACCAAGTCATCGCCCGACTCAACGAAACGCTGATTGACGAATTCACGGCAATCCATCAGTATTTCATCCACGCAGAGATGGAAGAGAACTGGGGTTACAAAAAACTTGCCAGTTACGTAAAGCATCAATCGATTGACGAGATGAAGCACGCCGAGAAGCTCATCGAAAGGATTCTGTTCCTGGACGGCGTCCCCTCAATGGGCGAGTTGAAGCCGCTCAACATCGGCCAAGACGTCAAGGCGCAGTTAGAGAACGATCTGCAGCTGGAATATGACGCGGTGCAAAACCTCAACCGTTGTGTTGCGGAGGCCCGCGATGCCGGCGACAACGGATCCCGCGAGCTTTTCGAGATGATCCTCCGGGACGAAGAGGACCATGTGGATTGGCTTGAAACGCAACTGCAGACGATCGCCGACATCGGCATCGGTCTCTACCTAGCCCAACACCTGGAGCCTGGCGAGTAGCCAAGGGCATGCCTGACCCCGCCTCACGGAGGCTCGAGGGCTAGACCATGGGCCTGGCTCTCCAAACTCTCGACTGGGTAATCATCGCGATCTACTTTGCGATGATCATCGCGGTCGGCCTGTGGGCGGCGCGGAAGGTAAAGGGAACGACCGACTACTTCATCGGTCATCGCGGCTTCAGCGTATGGCTAATGATCGGCCAGGCCTTCGGCGTGGGAACCCACGCTGAGATGCCCGTTTCGCTGGCCGGCAAGGTTTACCAGTCGGGTTACGCCGGCATCTGGTACCAGTGGAAAAACCTGTTCATCACGCCCTTCTACTGGCTGTTGGCGCCATTATTTCGCCGCTTTCAGAGAACAACCACCGGAGAGGTTTACGAAGACCGCTACGGGTCTTGGATGGGAGCGGTCTATACGATATTCGCGCTGTCGTATTTCATCTTCAACATGGGCGCCATGTTGAAGGGCGCCGGCAAGTTGGTGGCTGTGGCTGCCGGCGGCGGCATAACGCCGAACTCGGTCGTGTTGGCAATGACCATTGCCTTCCTCCTTTATTCGTTCGCCGGCGGTTTGATGTCGGCCGCCTATACCGATTTCGTCCAGAGTTTCTTCATCATCGCCTTGTCGTTCTTGCTAATTCCTTTGGGATTGGATCGCGTGGGCGGGTTCACGGGCATTCGCGAAAAGCTGTCGCCGGAGATGCTGTCCATGGTCACCCCTGGGGATGTCGGCGTGTTCACCATCTTCATGTTGACGATCAATGGCTTGGTCGGCATCGTGGCTCAGCCTCACATCTTGGCCAGCGTCGGCACCGGTCGCGACGAATACTCGTGCCGCATGGGCATGACCGGGGGCAACTTCGTGAAACGGTTTTGCACCATTGGCTGGGCGCTGACGGGTCTGATCGCAACAGCGATGCTGATCCAGAGCGGAGGCTCACTGGCCGACCCGGAAGACGCCTTCGGCTACGCTACACGGGAACTGCTGTTCCCCGGTTCCCTCGGTCTGATGATCGCTAGCGTGCTGGCCGCGAATATGTCCACTGGATCGGCCTTCACGGTCGACGGCGGCGCGTTATTCACCCAAAATTTCTACCGGCGGTACATCGCCGGTGATAAGAGCGACCGGCACTACCTGCATGTCGGCAGATTCGCGGGCCTTTCGATGACGGCCTTGGGCCTCGTTTTCGGGCTGTACGTCGACAGCGTGCTGCAAGCATTTCTGTTTACGGAGACGATTGCGGCGTTCATGGGCATCAGCCTGTTTGGGGCGATTAGTTGGCGGCGCTCCAATCGCTGGGGAGCGTTGGCCAGTCTCGTTGTTTCGAGTTTGGCGTTCTTTTGGCTGACGTGGAATGACTTCGGCGTGCTGTTGCAGTGGGAGGCGATGAACTTCGCCATCGCTCTGGTTGCCGGATTTGCGGCGTTGGTTGCAGTTAGTGTGGCCACGCCCGC
>CAZYOX010000199.1:0-8030 GCA_964649285.1 uncultured Bryobacterales bacterium
AGAAAAGCGGATGCAGATCGCTGCCGATCGTGCAGAAAGCGAATCTCTTCGCAGTGACGTAAGAGAGTCAAACGAACAAATGAAAGGACAGGTGGAGTCTCTGCGTTCGGATCTAAAGGGGGCAACGGAGCATTCCGATTCTCAAATATCGGTTGTACGCGAAGACCTAAGAGGAGCCATTGAGGTCCTTTCTGAGATCGTTTCCAACACCGAATCCAATCTAAACAGCACAATTGCCGGTATCGGGAAGCCGTCCCCGCCGGCGCCCCCCCGCCTGGTTTTCTCCCTGGTGGCGGCCGAAGCTCCTGCAGAGTTTCCGTTACTCGAAACGCCATTAGCCCCGGACAGCGATGGAGTGTTTTCGGTGGAATTCATGGTACACAACAGCTCGACTACAGTCGCCAACGGAATAGACATGTGGATAGACGTCTGCGGCTCGTGTATCTTCGCCAAAGAGCCGAGCGGGTTTTCTCGCCCAGATGGGATGCGCGAAGGCACAAGGTACCGGAGGATGAATACGCTAAACGCCGGTGCATCGTCGGAGAAGATGGCGGTGGACGTGAAGGTCTCGCGGACTGGCGTTCGTCGATTTGCGGTTGACATGCGGTATACGTGTGACACCTGCGGCGGCATGTCCGAACCGCAGAAAGCGTGGCTAAACATGCTCCCTGCGCCAGCTTCTCAGTGAGCTCCTTGTGTCCTATTTTCGGCGCATTCACGAGGTGCAACAGAGCGTTGGCGGGCTGATCGTTTCGCTCGCTTGTCCCCGTCGCCAAATGGGCATCGGTGATACAATCCACGTAATTATCGAGTTCCGCTAAGAGCGGATCGCGGCAAGGCATGGGGCGAACGCCGAAAGGCCGTAGCCAGAGGGAACGCAGTCAGTCTCCCTTCGCGTGAGCGAGAAGCGCTGATACCCGGACTCTTGGCTGGACTCCATTCAACCGAATAGGAGTACAGCATGTCCATCGACAAACAACAACACTATCAAGCCCGGCAGTCCTACGCGGACGATATGAAGCAGGCTGCGCTGCGGGACGCGGAGCGTCAGCAGCTGCATATCGAGCGTTGTTCCGCAATCCTCAATCAGCAGGTCGAGGAGCAACGGCAGAAAGCCGTTTGGCGCAAAGCGGTGATGGAGAACGCCATCAAGCTTGCCCAACGGCGCAAGCTAGGCGTATAGTCAACAGCAAGCGGCCCCCGCCAGAGCTACCAACTCCGACGAGGGCCTGACCAGTCACGCAGGGATAGCTGCATGAAAGGCTTTCATCATCGTCAGGCGTTTACGTGTTTGCATGCAACTGTGCAAATGTGCAAACGCAGAATCCCCGATTCGCAGCATCCTCGCGTGGCTCTTTTTTCCCAAAAGGAGAGTACACGACATGGATTACAAGTATCTTGACGTTCATTCCGCGATGCGCCAGCACGTTCGGGACACGGCTGCTTTTTACTCTGGCTTCATTCGGCTTATGGACGGCGACGACGACAACGACGAGGGTTTCCACTTCCTCTCGCGCATATTTCAAATTGCCATCGAGATCGGCGGCGAGGGCGTGATGGGGCAGCTAGACTACTACGCCGTAGGATATATTGCCGGGTTGTTCGGTGAGGAGCACGACCCCGAAACCTCTTGGCGGCGCTCGTTGGCGCTCCACGAACTCCTGCGCGTCATCGGCAAAGCCGACCTTGACCAAGCGGGCATCGAAGCTCTGACAGCTCAGGTTGAGGGCGGACCAGCGACATCGGAGCGGGCGGCAGCGGCCTGATCTACTCGGGCCCTTCGGGGCCCGAACCCTCAAGGGAGAACAGCAATGGACTTAGACCCGAACGCAGTCGCGGCGATCCGCCACAATCAGACGGTCCTGCGAGGCGAGAGCAATGCCGCCGAATTCCGGTTACCGTTGCCGGGTCTGCCGGGGATAGGCCAGAGCAGCGGCAGACAGGTCGTTGAGGCAATCATGGCCTTGTCAGAACTAGCTGACGCCTGCCGGGCTCAGCAGGAGTTCCTGACGAATTTTGCCGAGGCACTGAGGCATAAGAACAAAGGGCCGGCGCTGGAGATCGTGCGTAAATCTGAGAAGGACTAAAGCACAGGACCTCGACGGCGCCGCGCTGCGATCGCTCCCACACCCAACAGCAATAGCGTCCACGTCGCCGGTTCGGGCGTCAACAGCGGGTCTTCGACGTAGCCCGGCGCGCGGTCGAGCGTGCCGTACGTATCAACATAGACGATGCTTGAGAAGAATGTTCCCTCCGCGAAGTCCACCTCGATGCGCAGCGGGTCCCCGGCCCCAGATATCGATGTGCGGATCCCGTTCAGTAGTCCGTTCTCGATGTCGAGAATGAAGTTATACGGCTCTTCGTACATTTGACTGAAGAGAACGCTGCTATCACCGCCACAGAGTGCCCCTTCTCGCGCCTGCGTCGACCAACCTCCCGCCAGCGATCCCTCGTGAATGCCGACGCCAGGCTCAAATGTCGGCGGAGTATTTCCGCCGTCCCACGTAAACCAGAGGTTGAAATCGAAACCATTGGGTGAGCAATATTCGTTGCCGACCGGCGGCCCGCCGAGTCCCGTGAAGCTGTAACTGCCCGGCGGATAACCAGCCGCGAAAGAGAGCGCCGGCAACAGCAGCGCCGCGAGAAGTGCCTTCATGTCAGGGTAGGACTCTCTTGGAGCCAGAGCGTTACCCGAAAGAACGCGGAGCGGGCGACTTGTTCTGCCCGTTCTTGGAGAGCGTGGATGCTAGACTACGTCCGTCGTGGTCGACCCCGCCAAGCTCGAAGCCCTCAAGCAAGCCGCTCTTGCGGACGATTGGAAGGCTGCCGCTGACATCTATCTCGAAATCGCTCTGGAGGCCAATGGGACGCCCGAGAGTGTCGTCGAGACGCTGGGGCCGCTACTAAGCCTGCGGGACGGCGAGCGCCTGGCGGCGGCGGTGGAAGAGCTGATGGACGTCACGTAGGGCTTCTTTCCGCTGCACCCTCACTTCTTTGGCCCACGTTTGGCTGGCCCAGCTTTCTTGACGGCCGCTTTCGCCTTCCCCTTATCGGCAGTTTGTGTCAACGCCGAACCGGCAACGGACTTGACCGACTTTGAACTCGTTTTACTCTTCAGCAGTTTTGATGCTTTGGAAGCGACTGTGGGTGAGGTCTTCTCGTTTTTGGCCACGATTCAAGCTCCTAGGAGGACGATCGATTGTAGCCCTTTCCGTGCCATACTGGCGGCGCAATGGAACCTGAATATTGGGCGGCAATCGCAGCATGGGTTGGCGTTGGGGTGTCCTGGATCTACTCCCGGCGGGCGCACCAGTCGGCCAAGGAATCGGCAACTCATGAACAAGAAGCGCTAGCAGCCCGTAGGGCCGCCGCCGAGGCGGTTGAGAAGTTGGCCGAAATTGAGGCACTTCGGGATCGGGAACGACAAGCCGAAAAACTGCATGCGCGTATCTACGCTGATATGAGGCCGGGCCCAACGTCTTCGCACCGAATCTTGACCGTACGAAACGACGGCCCCGCTATCGCGCGCAAGGTGGTCGTTTGGTTCGATGGGGATCGCCTCTCTGGGCCCGAGACGATGGAGCCTCAGGCGAAGTATGAGTTCACTCAGAGGCGCGGCGGAAAGGTCGAGATAACGTGGCAAGACGGTCGAAACGAACGGCAGTCCTGGACGCAGACCCTCGACTGTGCAATGTAGCGTTTCCGGCGATCAAGCTGTGCCCAAAACCGTGTCCGCGAGAGTACAAAATCAGCCAAAGTTGCCCAAATTTAAGCCAACTCCAACCAAAGCTAAAGCCCCGTAAGCTGCTGAAATCAGGCGATTATCAACAACTTACGAGGCCTTGCCACCCGTTTCGTAAACAGCAGGTCGCCGGTTCAAGTCCGGCTCGTGGCTCCATTAATTAGTAACGTTGCGTTGCGAATCGAGGGTCGTGTCCGAGGACGCCGTAGGACCATGATCTCGCTCAATGCTATTTCCGGACCAATGGCGGCAGATGGAGAAGGATTTCCGCGGCGTCCCCCAAGATTTCGTGGACTCTCTCAGTGACGTGCACGAAATCCCAGAAAGTGGACGAAGCGCAGCTCTGGCCGAGGCCAAGTTCGGGCGCGCAAGGTGTGGCGGAAGTGAGACCGAAGATCCGAGCGCCAAAGGGGCTGGCGATCAATTCGGTCGCGGTGAACGTAGGAAAGTACCAGACACGGCCCTCAAACTGACGGTCGCTCCTCAGCGCGAGGATCTCCTGGAAAAGGTGGGCATTGAAGCCGAGAGTGAATCCTCGCGCCAGCTCCAAAGCTTCTGGAGGAAGTTGGCCTTGCTGCACCTGGGCTTGCATGACCGGCGCGCGCCCGATGTCCGGCGCCTCGAACACCAAAAAACTCTCAGCGCCAGCGTCGCTGAGCTGCCGCAGCGCCTGGGCGACATTAGCGGCGGATTGAGCGAGGGCGCCTTGGACGTCGAGGGCGCCCGGTGCGGCGGCGACGGACCGAACGGCGGAGAACAAGTCGTTGCTGCCGATGAAAACTACGACTAGCGCCTTCTTTAGCGATCCGTCGTCGTTCGCAATGAGGTGGCGTGTTTGCGTCAGCAGATCAGTACCCGGAAGGGTGAATGGCGCGAAGGTCTCGAAAGCAATATTGGCAAGCGCCCCGGCAATCGCATAGTTGCTTCCTCCGAACGCGCTGGGATCGGCGCCGTCAGCGTGTTTCAAGGAGTCGGCGATATTCTCAATGGCAAGGGAGCCATTCGAGAGCTTGCCGTCTTTGAGGACGACTCCCAGCGGCTGTCCTGACAAGTCCGACAATTGTCCGTCGGACACTCCGAGAATGGCGGCAAGATTACCGGTGTCGGTGAGGCTGTCCCCCAGGGCGTAAATTCCGGTGAAGTTCTTCTTGCCTTGGCCGTTGGCAAAAGCCGGGATTGCCAGAATTGCGGCCGCAACCGCGAGCTTTTGGAAGTAACTCCGAATACGTTTGCTGCTCATCGCAAATCCTCTGAATGCTCAAGACCCGGATTGCGGCGTCCGGCCGCAAAGATACCAATGTACGGTTCGCTTTCGGAACCCGTAGTCGATTGCCATAACACGCCAGTCCTGGAAAGACCTATCCCTCTGATCGATGTTGATTTTGAATGTCTCGTACTGATAGTAATGGCTACCCCCCGTAGATCTTGTGGTCTCGCCGGTGTTGCATTCTATCTGTAATTTCGCCGGAGATGACATTTAGGCATTTACCGATCGCGGCTTCCTGTCCCGGCGCGTTATGCGGTAACGGCTTCCAAACGCCGGAACTCTATATCCGGAGGCAAGTCATGACACCGAACGACAGGCAGGAGTCCCTCCGGATCGTGGGAGCGGTTTTAGTTTTGGCGGTGTTGCTGGCGGCGGCCGCATGGCCCCAAGACAAGCCCGTCGATGTCCGACTTCCGGACTCGCCGAAAGAGTTGCAGAGTGCGTCCGTCGTAGGACATGCGCTGAAGCTGGCAGAGGAGCCTTTGCAACGCGATCAACTGGGAAGAATTCAGCTTCCTGAGGGTTTTTCCACTCGAATATTCGCCAAGAACTTGAGGCGACCTCGAATGATGGCTATCTCCAACCAAACCGTCTACGTCACGGAACAAGACGCGGGCCGGGTAACCGCGTTCGACGCTTCGACTGCTTTCGAAGCGCGTGCGGGCCAGCCGATTGCTCAGAACCTGGACTCGCCTCACGGATTGACCGTCCACGACGGATATCTCTACGTCGCAACGGTCAAAGAAGTACTGCGAGGACCGATTCGAGACGATGGCTCAGTGGGACGCCTGGAGGCCGTAATCGATGATCTGCCGGATGGAGGCCAACATCCCAACCGGACATTGGCATTCGGGCCCGATGGCGCGCTCTTCGTCTCAGTTGGGAGTACCTGCAATAACTGCGAAGAACCGAACGAGGAAAGCGCGACTTTGCTGCGGGTGGAGCCCGCCTCCTGGGGACGTGCAGTCTATGCGACAGGCTTGCGCAACACGATCGGGTTCGGATGGCATCCGGAAACGGGCGCGTTGTGGGGTATGGACCATGGAAGCGATTGGCGCGGGGACGACGAGCCGCCTGAGGAACTGAATCGAATCGAGCAAGGAAAGAATTACGGCTGGCCGTTTTGCTACGGCGACCAACAGCCGGACCCTTTAACCACTGAGAATCCTAAGGGTAAATCGAAGGCGGAGCATTGCCGGCAAACGGCGGCCCCGAGGCTGACGTACCAGGCACATTCGGCGCCCATCGGCATGGTGTTCTATGACGGCGACTCTTTTCCCGAGGAGTTCCTGGGAGACGCCTTCGTTGCAATGCGGGGATCCTGGAATCGTGAGCCGGCCACAGGCTACAAGGTGGTGCGTATTCGCTTCGGGCAGGACGGGGAACCCGAAGAGTTCGTCGATTTTGCAACGGGTTGGTTGATCGGCGAGAAAGATGCGGAGATGGGCAGACTGGCGGGGGTGGCGGTGTCTCCGTCCGGTTCACTGCTTGTCAGCGAAGACCGGAACGGGGTCATCTACGAGATCTACCGCTCGAACCCGGAATGAGTAGGGTTGACGCTCGTCCCTATGTTCCTCAGGGCGCGTCGATGGAGGAGTTGGCGCGTTCCGTACAGCGATGCCGCGGCTGCGAGCTCTACCGCAACGCCACACAGGCAGTGTTCGGTGAGGGTCCTGTCGAGGCCCGGATCATGTTGGTGGGTGAACAGCCGGGGGATCGGGAGGATCTGGCCGGAGCGCCGTTCGTCGGGCCTGCGGGCCGCGTACTCGATCAAGCTCTTGAAGAAGCCGGCATCGGCCGGGAGGATGTCTACGTCACCAATGCGGTGAAGCACTTCAAGTTCGAACCTCGGGGCAAACGTCGCATCCATCAGCGCCCGACGGCACGAGAACTGGCGGCGTGTCGCCCTTGGCTGGAAGAGGAATCGATACGCGTCGCGCCCGTGGTCTTAGTCGCCTTGGGAGCTACGGCTGCTCGGGCCATCTTCGGCCCATCCCATCGCCTCACTCAACAGCACGGGGAATTGATTCCACACGCATGGGCGAAAAGCGCAATCAGCACCTACCATCCCTCGGCCGTGCTGCGCAGCAGCAGCGACTCCAAACACCGAGAGCAACTGTATCAAGAGATCGTCGAAGACCTGAGGCGGATCCGCGACAGTTTGGGATGAATGAACAGGATGTTTTTTGGCGGTTGCGCGGCCCGCCGCGTTGACCTTTAGTTTGTTTGCTCACTCCGTGGGCGTCGCGGCATTAACATCCAGCCGCTGCCACGCATCCAGGAACCAAAGCGGCGAGGCCACAACATTGGGTCCGGGAGGCAGTATGTCGACACATTCTTTGAGGACGTACCTGCGCAATCATCTGGCTGGAGCGCGAGCCGCTCTGCGAGTACTCAAGGATCTGAGACGCATCCACGCCGGAGATGAGATTGGCGAGTTAGCGTCTGAACTTCATCACGAGGTCTCGGCTGATCGCGCCGTGTTAAGAAGGATCGGCAAACATGTTGGCGTACGACGAAGCTTAATGAAGGACGCGGCAGGGTGGATCACCGCCCAACTGTCGAGTCGGGTATCAGACAAGGCCGAAGGGCTAGATACGTTCCAAAAGCTCGAGGCCCTTTCGCTCGGTATCGAGGGGAAGAAGATGCTCTGGAAGACGCTGTCCGACGCGGCACGAATCGACCGACGGCTTGCAGGATTTGATTATGAAGACTTGATCCAACGAGCAGGTCTCCAACGCGATAAAGTCGACCAGGCGCGTTTTGCGCTTGCAACGTCCGTTTTCGCGCCCCGCAAATAGACAATGGGACGTGCTAAAGCGCCGATCAGCCGCGGACATGCGTACGCGATGGCACGCTGACCGTCCGGCTACGTGTTGATGATTTCTCCTCCATTGGAGTGAAGGACCTGACCGGTCATAAAGGATGAATCGCGACAAGCGAGAAATGCATAACTTGGAGCAATCTGTACAAACCGGGCGGATGGGTAACAGGTTGGACCGGGCGGATAGGTAACACCAT
>CAZYOX010000200.1:0-8023 GCA_964649285.1 uncultured Bryobacterales bacterium
AGTCCATCTTGCTGAAGAACTAGCCGAACTCGACATGAGCGCGGCGGCCTTGGCTCGTAAGTTGGGACGTGCCTACCAATCGGATAACCGCGATTCTCAATGGCCAGCGCGCCATCACCGGCGACACCGCGCTGCGTCTGGCTCACTTCTTCGGCACGAGCGCAGAGTTCTGGCTCAACCTACAGAAGATTCACGATCTACGGATGGCTAAAGAAAGAGCCGGTGACGCTATCCAAGATCTGCCGACTCTTGCAAGGGAGCGCAAGAGCGCCCAAGCCCGCTTGGTGTGAAAAACAACATCGGACAGACTTGTTTCAACGAAATTTCTCACTCTGCTGTCCCTGAGTTCGAAGAACTTGTTCTAATTAAAGATTGGTTTGAGGTTAGGCCGTTTTCTCGCGGCCATCATCGTCAGTTGGCAGTTCTCGGAGTTCCCAAGGAATCATTGCCCGGCGAGCAGCGCGTTGCGCTGACGCCCGCTAATGTCGCGCGGCTTGTTCGCAGCGGGTTCGACGTCGTAGTGGAGTCCGGCGCGGGCGCCGCAGCTGACTTCTCAGAAGCGGCCTTTGTCCAGGCGGGCGCCCGTATTGTCCCGGACTCCGCCGAGATCTGGGCCGCCGATTGGGTTCTCAAGCTCAACCCGCCCAACGAAAAGGAGGCCGCGCAACTGCGTGTCGGCGGCGGCCTCATCAGCTATATTTTCCCCGGCCAGAATCCCTGGCTGCTCGACGCCCTCGCCGCCCGTGAGGCCAATGTCATCGCCATGGAGTCCATTCCGCGCATCACCCGCGCACAAAAAATGGACGCCCTTAGCTCGATGGCCAACATCGCCGGCTACCGTGCTGTCGTCGAAGCCGCGAATCACTTCGGACGCTTCTTCACTGGCCAGATCACCGCGGCCGGCAAAGTGCCGCCGGCGAAGGTTCTGATTATCGGCGCCGGCGTCGCCGGACTTGCCGCTATCGGCACGGCCCGCGGCCTCGGCGCCATCGTACGCGCCTTCGACGTGCGCGCCGCTGTCCGCGACGAGGTGCAGTCGATGGGCGCCGAGTTTCTCGAAGTCGTCATCGAAGAATCCGGCGAAGGCGCGGGCGGCTACGCCAAGCAGATGAGCAAGGAGTTCATCGAAGCCGAGATGGCGCTGTTCAAGGAGCAGGCCGCTGACGTCGACATCATCATCACGACGGCAGCTATCCCCGGCAAAAAGTCTCCGATCTTGCTGACCCGCGATATTGTCGAAGCGATGAAGCCCGGCTCGGTGATCGTCGATCTGGCCGCGTCCGGCGGCGGCAACTGCGAGCTCACACGCCCCGACGAAGTCGTCGTGCACAAGGGCGTCAAGATTATCGGTTGGACGAATCTCCCCGGACGCCTCCCCAACCAAGCCAGCGAACTCTACGGCCGCAACCTCGTTCATTTGCTTGAGGAAATGGGCGGCGGCGAAAAGTTCACCATCGACCTCGGCAACGAAATTATTCGCGGCGCCATGATCATGCGCGACGGCCAACGGCTGGAGCCCCCCGAGCCGCCTAAGCCCGCGCCCAAACCCGCGCAAGCCAAAGCCGCGAAGCCCGCGCCGCACCAGCCGGCGCCGGAAAAGAGTTCCGGCGTAGGCTCTTCCATTGCCCTCGGCCTGGCAGGGGCTGCGGTCATCGCCATTGGAGCCTTCGCGCCCGCCTCGATCCTGGAGCAGTTGACGATCTTCGGACTGGCCATCATTCTCGGCTGGAAGCTCATCTGGGAAGTGAAGCCCGCCTTGCATACGCCGCTTATGAGCGTCACCAACGCCGTCAGCGGCATCATCATTCTTGGCGGCATCTTGCAGCTCAATCAACCCGGCTTCAGCGCGGCCGCGATCCTCGGCGCCTTGGCCGTTCTGCTGGCGATGATTAACGTCGCCGGCGGATTCCTCGTCACTCGACGCATGTTGGAGATGTTCCGCAAGGACTAACGCGCCATGCCTGAAGGAGTGATAGCAGCCTGTTACCTCGTCGCCGCGGTTCTGTTCATCCAGAGCCTCGGCGGATTGGCCGCTCAAGAGACCGCCCGGCGCGGCAATCTGTTCGGCATCCTCGGCATGTTGCTTGCCGTTGCGGTCACCCTCGCCGGCGGACACATCGCGAACTGGACGCTGCTGGTCCCCGCGCTGCTCATCGGCACGGCTGTCGGCGCCATGATGGCTGCCCGCGTCGAGATGACCTCGATGCCGCAGCTCGTGGCCATGCTGCACAGCTTCGTCGGCGCGGCAGCAGTACTTGTCGGCATCAGCAACTATCTCGCGCCCGCCCACCCGACCACAGGCTTTGAAAGCGTCATTCACGACGTCGAAATCGGCGTCGGCATCTTCATCGGCGCGATCACCTTTACCGGCTCGGTCGTGGCGTTCGCCAAGCTGCAGGGCATCTGGGGCAGCAAACCGCTGCTGTTGCCCGGCCGCCATGCTCTGAATCTCATCGCCGTCTTGGCCTGTGTGCCGCTGATGGTGTGGTTCATCCGCGCGCCGCATCCGACGGGCCTCACGCCGCTGCTGATCATCACTGCTATTGCTCTTCTGCTGGGCGTGCATATGGTCGCGGCCATCGGCTCGGCCGATATGCCCGTTGTCGTCTCGATGCTCAACAGCTACTCGGGCTGGGCCGCCTCCGCGGCCGGCTTCATGCTGGGCAACGACTTGCTCATCATCACCGGCGCGCTGGTCGGCAGCTCCGGCGCGATCCTCAGTTACATCATGTGCCGCGCGATGAATCGCAAGTTCGTCAGTGTCATCCTCGGCGGTTTCGGACAAGGGACCGGCAAGTCCGTGCCTGCCGCGAACGGCGAGCCGCAGGGCGAAATCACCGCGACCTCCGCCGAAGAAGCCGCCGGCTGGCTCAGCGAAGCCAAAGAGGTCGTGGTCGTGCCCGGCTATGGCATGGCCGTCGCCCAGGCGCAACACTCGCTCGCAGGGCTGATGAAGAAACTGCAAGCCAACGGCACGCGGATGCGCTTCGCCATTCACCCGGTCGCCGGACGCCTGCCCGGCCACATGAACGTGTTGTTGGCTGAGGCCCGCATTCCCTACGACGTCGTGCTTGAGATGGACGAGATCAACGAAGATTTCCCCTCAACCGACGTAGTGCTGGTCATCGGCGCCAACGACATCGTCAATCCGGCTGCGTTGGACGATGTTTCCAGCCCCATCTACGGCATGCCGGTGCTCGAAGTCTGGAAGGCCAAGACCGTAGTCGTCTTTAAGCGCTCGATGGGCAGCGGCTACTCCGGCATTGACAACCCGCTGTTCTACTACGAAAACTCGCGCATGCTCTTCGGCGACGCCAAAGCGTCGGTTGACGCCCTCCTCGCCAACCTCCACGCCGAATAGCGCCCGCGAATCATCAGCCGCCTTCAGGCGGCTCTCACACTAGGCCAGCCCTTGTAGGGCTGGTTACGAACACACTGTGCCCCTATCTCCCTCCAGCCCGCTTCAGCGGGCTTACCGCTCTGCTACACTTTCGGCTCCGCCGCGCCGCCGGCACTCCACCTGAGGGCTTGCTGTTCGCCTTCGACAGAACGCGATGCCCAATAACGTCTACTCCGAAATTCATCTGCATATCACTTGGCACACGAAACAGGGGGTGCTCATCGAACCTGTGTTTGAATCCCGTCTGCATCAACTCATCCGGAGCTATGCCATGCAAACGACGGGCGTTCTCGTTCATGCCGTCAACGGTACGGCAGATCACGTACACCTAGCCGTAAGCATTCCGCCAACGCTCAACACCAGCCAATGGCTAGGCAAACTCAAAGGCGCCAGCGCGCATCACGTCAATTACCGGTTGATCAATCGCCGCACGTTCGGTTGGCAGGCGGGCTATGGAATCGTCAGCTTCGGCACGAAGGATCTGCCCTGGGTCGTCGAGTACGTCCAACGGCAAAAGGAACATCACGCCGCCGGCACAATCCACGACCGGCTAGAACAGACGGTAAGCCCGCTGAAGCGGGCTGAAGAAGAGAAGGGACGGGGCCGCGTTCAGCTACCAGCCGTAAAACGGCTGGCCTAGTTGGGAGCCCCGTGAACGGGGCTAATCAAACCAGAACGAGCCTGGGACATGAATCCGCTGCCCATCACCACTGTCTTCAGCCCGACAGCAGCAGCATGAGGTTAGGCCCAGGAACTCGACGCCCGCCACCGCACCTCTTGGTTCCTCTGCCGCAAACGCTGCCCAATCATCAGCCGCCTTCAGGCGGCTCTCCCAATAGGCCAGCCCTTTTAGGGCTGGTTACGAACCGCCTAGCCCCCTCCTCCCTCCAGCCCGCTTCAGCGGGCTTACCCCGCAGCTAGACCTCCGACACCCACCCTAAGGGCTTGCGATTCCCAGGCCGCCCCGCTTTCCTTGGTTTTCGCTTGGCTACGAAGAATAGAGCGGCACAAGACTCCCAAAGCTCCCTACCCAACTTCGTGAACAATCCAAGGGTCAAAGCCCTGAGTCTTATTTCGATCCCTTCCTTTCGTCCGCTTCAATCCGTCGATAAATTCCCGCCCCGCTAGTCTTGAGGAGGTAGTCCGTATATTGGTCCCAAACCTCGGCCTCACTGTCCACCTCAGCTTCAAACATCTTTATCAGCCGTTCCTGGTAATAAACGTGATATCTACGGCTTGTTTGGATCGCATAGTAACCGTCAGCTCGGCCTTGCTCCGTATTGAGGATGTCACGAAGCTTGTATTTTGAGGTCAGGTGGCGAACCACATCTGCCCGGGTCAGGGTTAGGATCGTCTTATATCCCTCATCCTGAGAGAGCCCCGGCGCGTATCGCAGTCGCAATCCTCGCAGATCGCGATGGACCAGCGCCTCAACCTGCTCTTCAACGGGGACTCGCGAGAACGAATTCTTTTCCGACATCTTGCGTAAACGAGGATCTTCATTCCACCACTATGCGCTGCGATCTCCTAGAGAACCGCCGCCCAAGACTGCTCCGAGATGATCCGGATGGACGACCTCGGACGATCACGGTATTCGACTGCCTGCTCGATCTTCCGACCCCAGGAGCTGTGTATCCAATCTCGACTTCCGACTGATCCTATTACAAGGTAGTCGAT
The DNA here is from genome assembly GCA_964649285.1 of uncultured Bryobacterales bacterium. Classification (GTDB taxonomy): domain Bacteria; phylum Acidobacteriota; class Terriglobia; order Bryobacterales; family UBA6623; genus CAMPKL01. The sequence goes on from CAZYOX010000200.1 coordinate 5,078, forward strand.
TTTCTTGGTGACACTGCCAGAACAGAACCCACCACGCTCGATTACTTGCGATTCACACACGCGACGCGGTCCGAGCGCGAACTGCCCCGTCAATACGAATGTCTTGGCTTCAAAAACTACCGCTGGTACCGGACGGCAAAGGGGCAAAGAGGTAACTGGAGCCGTTAGCGGTGCATCTTTCTCGCCGATGATGTCAGAAAGGAGGAGCCTTAGCTCCTCTCGTTCTTCGTCTTCGACCACCCCATCCGCATAAATTCGCTCTAGTCGGCGAATCAGGACACTAACTGGCCAATCGTTGACGATCTCTTCGTGCCGAGCGCACCAGTAGAGAAGCGCATCGGCCTCCCGCGTTGAAACCTCACCGTCCGCGGTGATTCCGCGGATTAGACCCAATAGTTCGTCAATTCCGGCGTCAATCCTCCGTCTGGCATTGAAGCTAAGGATCAACGGTTGGCCGTCTTCATCTAGCGAATTTCGACTGAGCAAGATGGAACCTCCTAGTTCAAGGGACTTCGTGGTACTAGCGGCACGAATAATATACGACGTGCGCTAGTCGGGGAGGTGCCAATGGAAACCTACCCTCTATGGCCCTCGTTTGTACGATCTCGACGCTGGCTCAACGGCCCTTCCCCTTGACACCCCCTGCTAACCTAAATCCAAACGAACGGCCCGCTCCTTGAGCGGGCCGTTTCCATTTCCAGGAGGTCGCCATGAACGACTCTCGCCCCGCGAAAATCCTCAGACCCAACCAACGCGTCGCCCTTATTGCACTTGCCTTCGGAGAAAAACCGCGCCTCGTCGCCGGACGCGCCGGCGTCTCTCTACGCACGCTCTACCGTTGGCGCAGCGATCCCGACTTCCGGGAAGCTCTCCACACCGCGCTCGATGACTACCACGGCAACTTCCCCCAAGAAGAGGCTGCCGCACGCATCCTCGCCTTCCACGCCCTCGCGGACATCGCTCGTTGGTCAACTCCTTCGGAACGAGCACGTGCGGCCACTAAGCTGCTCGCTTACCTCGAACGCCGCGATAGCGCCAAAAATTCGTACTCGAGCCGCCGTTAGCTCCATGGCTTCAACGGATTAGCGGCCAATCGACGCAGTGACAGATTGTGCCATTTCGTGCCATATTGCGCCATTTTGTGCCATCTTGCGTATTCACTGCCGCAGGTCGCCAGCGTCTGCCGGTTCCGCGCTACAATCGCGGCGTCCTTGTACGTCTCGAAAACCATGCTTAAGCAACACGCCCTCTTCACCCTCGTCGCCCTCTTTGTTTTTGGATGCACGCCGGCTCCCGAGCCTGCGCCGGAGCCCGAAGCGCCGCCGACAGGTTCGGTCGAGCGGCTCGACCCAGCGCTAGACGCCATCGTACCCGCGGATGCACAGATCGAAAGACTCGCCACAGGCTTCAGCTTCATTGAGGGACCGCTATGGCGCGCGGACGGCTCGGTGTGGTTCAGCGATGTCGTGGGCAACGTGGTGCGTCAGTATGCAGCGGACGGAACTGTTACCGAAGTGCTGCGGCCCGGCGGTTACGACGGAAACAGCCTTCCCGCGGGAGGCTTTGTTGGTCCCAACGGTATGACTTTCGATAAGGACGGCTCGGTGTTGGTATGCCAACACGGCAATCGGCGCATCGCCCGCATCGCGGCCGACGGCACGGTGACCACGCTCGTCGACAGTTTCGAGGGAAAGAAGCTCAACAGCCCCAACGATCTCGTCTTCCACCGTGACGGTTCGCTCTACTTCACCGATCCGCCCTACGGCTTGCCGGCGCAGGACGAAGACCCGGCCAAGGAACTCGACTTCAATGGCGTCTACCGTTTGTCCCCCAACGGCGAGCTGCAAGTGTTGGTGAAGGACATGACGCGTCCCAACGGCATTGCTTTCTCGCCCGACTACCAAACCCTTTACGTCGCCAACTCCGACGAAAACAACCGCCATTGGATGGCCTATGACGTCAATGACGACGGCACGGTATCAAATGGGCGAGTATTCGCCGATGTGAGCGCCGAGCCCGCCGCTGGCTTGCCGGACGGTATGAAGGTCGACCAAAGCGGCAATGTCTACGGCACGGGCCCAGGCGGTGTTTGGATTCTCGATGCTAGCGGCAAACACCTGGGCACAATCGCGCCGCCCGAGAGTCCGGCGAACGTCGCTTGGGGCGACGACGGAAGCACGCTGTACATGACCGCCGAGACGAGCCTCTACCGCATTAGGCTTTCCGTGCCCGGCATGGGGCCGTTGTATGCGCCGTAAGCCGGGCTAGCTCTGGCCGCAGCGGACCCATTCGCGGCCGTCGCGCGCCAGTAAATCGTCAGCTTCCTTCGGCCCCCAAGTGCCGGCGGCGTAGTTGGGGAAGTTGCGCGGCGTCAGCGCCGCCCACAAATCGAGGATAGGCGTCACGATCTTCCAACTCGCTTCGGTCATGTCCGCGCGTTGGAACAAGGTTTGATCCCCGCACATGCAGTCGTAAAGCAAACGCTCGTAGCCAGTGCTCGGCGTCTCTCCGAAGTAGTCCTCGTATTGGAAGTTCATGTCGACCTGTCCTAGCTTGAGAACCGGTCCAGGGACCTTAGCGCCGAAGCTTAACGAGATCCCTTCATCGGGCTGCAAGCGGATGATCAGACGGCTCGCGATCAAGCGCGGCACTTCGGTCTTGCGGAACAACGTGAACGGCGCGCGATTGAACTGAATGGAAATCTCCGTGGCCCGACTCGGCAAGTGTTTGCCCGTGCGCAAATATATCGGCACGCCTGCCCAGCGCCAATTGTCGAGCGTTAGCTTCATGGCCACGAAGGTTTCGGTCATGGAGTCCTTGGGCACGCCGGGCTCGCCGCGGTATCCATGTACTTTCTCGTCGTTGACGGTTCCTGGGCCGTATTGGCCGCGGACGGCAACTTGCAGCGCCTCCTCGGGAGACAACGGCGCTAGCGAACGCAAAACC
>CAZYOX010000201.1:0-7990 GCA_964649285.1 uncultured Bryobacterales bacterium
GCTTTCTTTGTCCTCCAGGAGGATTCTTCGCGTTCACCTATTCATCAAAACAGAGTCGTCTCGAACCAACCGCCTACACACGTGATGGAAAACAGTCGTTCCACATCGCCATAGACCTCTCTCAACTCTTTCAGATCCAATCTCGCCTTCGGTTCGCTGATCGCCCCCTTTTTCTTAGAGATAAAACGATGAGCGTATACCTGATTCCTAAATCCTGTGAGTTTCGTCTGGACGGCCGCTGCCTTGACTGCAACGTCTGCCCCCTGAACTGCAGCTTCGTAGCTTAGCCGAGCCTGCTCGTCGCACCAGTCCAGTTCCAACACCAGTTCGGCAAATCTGCGAATCGAGAGTTTCGCAGCCTGGTATTCCACAAGCCCATATAGTGTCACAACTGCGGCGCTCCAGAAGTTGCGGCCCAGCAAGCTCCAAAAACGGGTTTCGGCCTTGGAACTGACCTCTTCTAACGTCGAGTCAGCGAGACACTCTAGCGCGGCGATTGTGTGATGGACATCTAGTATCCGTTGGTAGATGTCGTCCTGATACTCTTCGTATATCTCCCGCGTGTCCTTTTCAAACAATATAGTTAGTGCCAGGCTCTTATATAAGGGTTCCCACACCATCTCGTTAGTATGCAGCAACAAAAAAGACCGGCGCTTTCGCGCCGGCCTTCGTGTTCTGACTGTACTCGAACGGCCTACTTGGCGCTATTCGCGATTGCCGCTTGTGCTGCGGCCAACCGCGCGATCGGTACGCGGAACGGTGAGCAGCTGACATAGTTCAGCCCCGCATTGACGCAGAACTTCACTGACTTCGGCTCGCCGCCGTGTTCGCCGCAGATGCCGATTTCGAGTTTCGGGTTCGTCTTGCGGCCCTTCTCGATAGCCATCTTCACCAACTGGCCGACGCCGTTTTGGTCGAGCACTTGGAAGGGATCTTCCTCGAAGATGCCCTTGGCGATGTAGTCCTTGATGAACGGACCAGAGTCGTCGCGGCTAAAGCCGTACGTCGTTTGCGTGAGATCGTTTGTGCCGAAGCTGAAGAACTCCGCTTCCTTGGCGATTTCGTCCGCTGTGATAGCGCCGCGCGGCACCTCGATCATCGTGCCGATCATGTAGTGCACATCGACGCCTGCAGCCTTGAGCACGGAGTCGGCGATGTCTTTGACGATCTTCTTCTGATCCGCCAATTCCTTGACAGTACCGACTAGCGGAATCATCACTTCGGGGATGACTTTGATGCCTTCTTTGGCGCACTGTGCGGCCGCCTCGAAGATGGCTTGCGCCTGCATCTTGGTGATCTCTGGGAACGTGATACCCAAGCGGCAGCCGCGGTGGCCGAGCATCGGGTTGAACTCATGCAGTTCTTCCACGCGCTCCAGCAGCTTCGCCTTCTCGGAAACGTCCTGTCCCTTGGCCTTGCCTTCGGCGACTTCCACCATCAGCTCTTCGCGCTTCGGCAAGAACTCGTGCAGCGGCGGGTCGAGCGTGCGGATGATGACCGGGAAACCGTCCATCACCTTGAACAACTCGTAGAAGTCCTTGCGCTGCTCGGGCAACAGTTTGTCGAGGGCGCCTTGTCGCTTGGTGGCATCCTTCGACAGGATCATTTCCTGGACGTGCTTGATGCGGTCGCCCTCGAAGAACATGTGCTCAGTGCGGCACAGGCCGATGCCCTCGGCGCCGAACTTGCGCGCCTGCGCCGCATCGCGCGGCGTCTCCGCATTGGCGCGGACTCCCGTGGTGCGGAACTCATCCACCCACTTCATGAAGTCGGCTAACTGGCCGCTCTCGGTGTCAGGGTCCACCGTCTTGGCCTGACCGCCGAACACTTCGCCGGTGGAACCATCGAGCGAAAGCCAATCACCTTCCTTCAGGGTCACGCCGGCAACCGTGATCTGCTTGGCGCGGGAGTCAACCCTAATTCCTTCCGCGCCGGCCACGCAGGGTGCGCCCATGCCGCGAGCCACGACCGCCGCGTGCGACGTCATGCCGCCGCGCGAGGTCAGGATGCCCTTGGCTACTTCCATGCCGTGGATGTCGTCGGGGGTCGTCTCGGCGCGAACCAGAATGACTGCTTCGCCTTTTCCCTTCCAGGCGACAGCGTCGTCAGCGGAGAAAACGATCTTGCCGACGGCCGCTCCAGGCGATGCCGGGAGCGCCTTGGTCAACAGCTTCAGCTTGCTCTTCGACTCGGCTTCCAAGACGGGGTGCAGCAACTGATCGAGCTGGTTGGGCTCAACACGCGTCACGGCCGTCTTCTTGTCGATCAATCCCTCGCCGACCATCTCGACAGCAATGCGGACGGCCGCGGGGCCGGTACGCTTGCCGTTGCGCGTCTGCAGCATGTATAGCTTCTTGTCTTCGATCGTGAACTCGAAGTCTTGAATGTCTTTGTAGTGCTTCTCTAGGTCATTCGTGATTCGGCGCAGCTCTTCGTAAGCTTCCGGAAGTTCATCTTTCAGCTCCGAGATCGGACGCGGCGTGCGAATGCCCGCGACGACGTCTTCGCCCTGTGCATTGGTCAAGAACTCGCCGTAGAACGCGTTCTCGCCCGTCGCCGGGTTGCGCGTGAAGCCTACGCCCGTGGCCGACGTTTCGCCCAAGTTGCCGAACACCATCGTCTGCACGTTCACGGCGGTGCCGATCGTGTGCGAAATGTCGTTCATGCGGCGGTAGTGGTTGGCGCGCGGCGTGTTCCACGAGCGGAACACTGCGTCGCGAGCCATCTGCAATTGCGTCAACGCATCTTGCGGGAAGTCCTCGCCGGTACGGTCCTTCACCAGCTTCTTAAACTCTTCGATCACGTCCGACCAGTCGTCGGCGGACATATCCGTGTCGAGCTTCTTGCCCTTCTTTTCCTTGATCTCGCCGAGCAACTCCTCGAAGTCGTGCTTGGAAACATCCAGCACCACGTCGGCGAACATCATCAGGAAGCGGCGGTAGCTGTCGCGGGCGAAGCGCGGGTTGCCCGACTTCTTTTCCAAGCCGACGACCGACTTGTCGTTGAGGCCCAAGTTGAGGATCGTGTCCATCATGCCCGGCATCGAGAACTTCGCTCCGGAGCGGACGCTCAGCAGCATCGGGTCTGTCTCGTCGCCAAACTTCTTGCCAGTCTTTTCCTCGAGAATCTTGATGTGCTCAACCATCTCCTTTTCCACCGAGTCGGGCGTCTTGTTGCCCGCTTCGAAGTAGAGGTTGCAAACGTCGGTTGCTACCGTAAAGCCGGGAGGCACGGGAATGCCTGCACGGCACATCTCCGCCAGATTGGCGCCTTTGCCGCCGAGGGTGTCACGCATTGTGCGGTCGCCTTCGGTTGAGCTGCCGCCGAAGGCATAGATATGCTTTGCCATAAGTCTTTAGGATCTCCGTCTCTGCTGGGAAGCAAGCCGCGCCCACGCGCGCGTGGGGGCAAGAGGGATATTGTAGCGTGGCTCGGGGGTTTCAGTCGCGCCGCGAGATTTGCCCCCAAAATGTAAAGGTCGCTTGACTTCTAATCTCGTTCCGCCTATTCTCGTTATGTCAAGCGTCCTCGACAATATATACTTGACAAACCTAGCCCTCTATGTAATCATAGGGTATGGCAAAGGTAAGCGCAATCACGGCCCCTCATTTTCACGATGAAGATGCCGCCAGGGCATTTCTGGAAGCCAAGCGCTGGCCCGAAGGGCCGGTTTGCCCGCACTGCGGAGTGATCGACGAAGCCTATAAGATCACTCCGAAACCGGGCTCCACGACCCGCCAGGGCGTTTGGAAGTGCAAGGGCTGCCGTAAGCAGTTCTCTGTCACGGTCAAAACGATCTTCTCTGACAGCAAGATCCCGCTGCATAAGTGGCTGTTCGCCATTCACCTTCTCTGCGCCAGCAAGAAGGGCATGAGCGCCCATCAGCTTCACCGGATGCTTGGCGTGACCTACAAGAGCGCTTGGTTCATGGCGCATCGGATTCGTTATGCGATGCAGCAGGAGCCTTTGTCATCGAAGCTCGATGGCGTCGTGGAAATCGACGAAACCTACATTGGCGGAAAGATCAAGCGCCACAACAATCCCAGCAATACGCCCAAGGTCGAGAGCGAAGCTCGCGCGACTCGCCAGGGTCCGGCGCCGGGAACGAACGTACGCGCCGACAAGGCCACGGTGCTGTCTTTCGTACAGCGCGGGGGCAAGGTGCGCTCTATGTACATGGACCGCGTAAGAGCGAGATCCTAAAGCCCGTGCTTGATCGGATGTTGCACGACGGAACCCGCGTGATGACGGACAGCGCCACGGTGCTGAAGTTCACGGACGAGAAGTGGCAGCACGACATGGTTAACCATTCCATCGGCGAATACGTCAGATATGAAGAGGGCGTCTGTATCACGACCAATACCGTGGAGAGCTTCTTCAATATCCTCAAGCGGGGGTTGAACGGGACGTACCACCATGTCAGCCGTAGGCATTCACACCGATATTTGGCGGACTTCGATTTCCGCTACAATTCTCGGGATGCCAGCGATACGGACAGGGCGCTTGGAGCGCTGACGGGAAGCGGCTCATGTACCGGGACTCATCGTCCTGGTCGTAGAAACGAAAGAGCCGTGAGTGGCAGCTCACGGCTCATCAAAACTTGCGGGATGATGACCTGCTATGGAATCGGCTTTGGCGGTCGAAGGTTCCAGCGGCCTGCCCTGATTGTATCAGGGGGAGGTCTGGAAGGTTATGCGTAAGCGCTACAGGTTTCATCTAAAAGCCTACACGCCGGAGACTATTCCGATGGCGACGCTCGCGGAGTACCTGGAGGACATCGCTCGTCTGTTCGGGTCCGAGTCCGAAGTGCACTTTGCAGGGTTAGAGGGAGGGAGCACGGTACCGGTTGTGGAGGTCGAATGGGAGGCTATACCCAAGGTCAGGGAGAGGCTCCGTGTTGCTGCGACTCCTGATGCACCTGCCGACATCGCTCGCGCCTACCGAGCAATCGATGCCCATTTGGAACGGGACAACGCATCTGCGGAAATCCTGGAACAAGGAGAGAAAGAAGCGGATTCTCGCAAGGTAATAGTATTTCCTGGCAGCAGCAAGCCGCGAGTAGTGGAATACGGCCCGTTTCGTCAGGATGGAGAGATCGAAGGTGTCCTTGTCCGCATTGGCGGTCTGGATGACATGGTTCCTGTCCACCTGAAAGAAGAAGGAGAGGTAATCCACGTTTGCCAGGCGAACCACAATGTTGCGAGGGATCTAGCCCCTTACTTATTCGGTCGCCACCTGCGGGCTTTCGGCAACGGCACTTGGTTTCGGGACGGGGACGGCAATTGGGAGATGAGGCGCTTCACTATCGAAAGCTTCAGACCTCTCAGAGGTGACGATCTTAAGACGGAGATAGGCAAGTTGCGCCAGAAAGGCAAGCGCATCAATGAAATCGCCGATCCGCTTGCTGAGCTAGAGGAGATCCGGCAGGGCTAATAGTTTTGAAGGTCTTCGATTCCAGTTTCCTCTCTTTGGCGCTTCGGTCGGACGCCCGTGCGCCGAACGATCCATCGACCGGCAAGCCGGTCGAAAGAGCACAGCAGCGAATCGAATATCTAATCGAGACCCTCACTAACCAAGGGCAGAAGATAATCATACCGACACCCGCTCTCAGTGAGTTTCTTGTCCTGGCTGGCGACGACGGGCCTATGTACCTAGACCGCATCGGCAACTCTTCAGTTATGCGGATCAAAGACTTCGATGAGCGGGCCGCCGTCGAGGCCGCGTTCTTGCACATCAAGGCAAAGAACGAAGGCGACAAAAAGAGCGGGTCAGAGAGCACTTGGGCGAAAATCAAGTTTGATCGCCAGATCGTAGCTATCGCCAAGGTGAACGGGGCAGACAAGATCTATTCGACCGATAGGGACGTTTTCAACTTCGGGAAAGACGCTGGAATCGCCGTGGAGAACGTCTACGACCTGCCCGAAGTGCCACCCGAACAGATCAAGATCACCTTCGAGGGTGAACAAGAAAATGAAGAGTGCCAAGCCCAACCACAAGAACCTGAGCCTCAAGCCGCTGGAGTTCAACGAAGCGGTGACGGATCTGCTGATGGTCCCGCCGCCGCCCAAGAGCCCCAAGCCACCGGCAGCAAGCCAAACGGCGAAGCCAAAGGAAAAGGCAAATCAGAAGGGCAAAAAGTAGTTGAAGCCGGGGCCGTAAAGCAGAAGACCAAGCCAGACACTAGCGACGACGCCAAAGCGGACCCGCAGGGTTAGTTCAGTTTTCATAAGCGCCACCTCCTTGCTCGATTGAGAGTTGAAGATTGGCCCCGGTGCTTCAGTACCTTCGCATGGAAGATCGCAGGCCCGCTTTCGAGCGGGCCAAGTCGTTTAGGCGTACCGTGTTTTCAGAGGGTCACATGATCAGGTTTGTCATGTATACAATGTCGAGCGTCCTTGACATAAGAGCCTCATGCAACTACATGACAACCAGCCTGCGTGGCCTAGCCTAACGATGCTGTTCTTTGGGTGTTTCGGCAAGGATGCCGGGTCTACCAAATGGACCAAGCGCGGATACTACGGAGCCGCTGTCTTGTTAGCCGCAATCTTCGGCTCCGCATCGCTCAAAGGAATTCTCTCGGATTTAGCGCTCAACATCCTCGTTACTGTCTTCAGCATGTCGGCAATGGGCTTTGTCTATCGGAGCCTATGGCGTTACATGCAGGATCTTGACGAGCTGCATCGGCGCGTAATGTTCGAGGCCATAGCGTTTTCCTTCTTCATCACGATGACTGCGGCGATCGGGATCGGCGTAGCTGAGCTGTGCTTCGGCTGGTCAGTCAGTATCGTATGGGCGTTCATTCTAGGCGAGCCAATGAGGGGCGTTGGACTGGTATTGGCCGCCCGGAAATACCGATGAACAATCGGCTGAAGGATCTTCGCGCAGATCGGCGTTGGTCACAGGCGGATCTCGCTCAGCGACTGCAAGTCTCGCGTCAAACCGTCAACGCCATCGAAACTGGCAAGTACGACCCCAGCCTGCCGCTAGCCTTCAAGATCGCCCAGGTGTTCCAACTGCGCATCGAAGAAGTGTTCCAACCCAACCGCAACAACTAGCGCCCCTCCCTCAATCACAGGTGTTGACGAACCAACCGCCGGCGTATCCGTCCAAGTAGCTATGACCCGGTCGCGCCTACTACTGGCCCTTCTCACTTGCGCCGCAGCGGCATCCGCCCAAACCGACCTGGCCGGAGGCTGGGCAGGAACATTCGATAGGCCAGGGCCCAGCCGCCACTCATTGCGGATCGAGTTTGCCCAGACACCGCAAGGCTGGGCCGGCGGAGCCGACATATCCGCATGGACGTCAGCGGCAGCGCTCACCTTCATTCGTTTCGACGGAATTCGCGTGGTTTTGAAGCGAGCACGGAAAGCGATCCCGGCCGCTCGGCCTTCCGCGGAACTATGTCCGAAGATCGCGCCGCGATTGACGGCATGGTGACATTCGGGCCTGACTCGTACGTGTTCCACCTCGAGCGAGACGACGCCGGTCTCGGTGTCTTGGCCTCAGCCTCCGAGAGCATCGGCGAATTCGACGATGGGTTCGCAGGTAGGTGGCACGGCAAACTGCCTGATGCTGACGAACATTCGTGGCTTCAGATGGTCTTGCGACGGACCTCATATGGCCTTACTGGAGTACGAGAAAACTGGGGCATGAATCCCTTGATCCGGAAGATCGCGGCAGACGGCAGGTCCATTCGTATTGAGATGCCCACGGGCGCAGTGTTCGAAGGCATCATCGACTCCGATGGCATGAATATCATCGGCGTTTGGTCTGATGGTGGCACCGAGCGCCCCTTCACGCTGCGTCGTTACATTGGGGACCCAGGCCTTGGACACTTAGAGGCTCCCTCGATCCCCGAACCACGCCCCCATCCGAGCCGCGACCGTGAGGGAGCGGTTGCCGGCCCCCTTGACACGGCATGGTACACCTAGGGATAGAAGACTCCTGGTTGGGCCAGACACGGCCAGGGGCTCCGATGCATCGGAAGCAG
>CAZYOX010000202.1:0-7989 GCA_964649285.1 uncultured Bryobacterales bacterium
CGAGGGGATACTGCTCGTACCGCTGATTATCGTGGTGGTGAGCGTCGCCATGCCGTTTATCACGGCGTTCTTACGCGGTACGTAGTTAACCCCTTGGATATCGGGCGGCTCACGTGTGATGCTCATGATCTCCCTAGCTGCACGCCGGTCTCGTCGATGAAAGCCGAGCGAAATCTACATTGCCGCTCGCAAAACCAATTGAAACGACGGGGCGCCTACCAGCTATTCTGATTACGGTTCGCTAGCTCCGGCACCGTTCCGATGACTGGGTGAACGTTGCTGGCAGCCAGGTGGTCAGTTATGGGTTTTTGGTCTCGGCTTTTTGGACATCGTCCCACGCGCGCACCCGCGCCGCCGCGGCCGACGTGGCCTATCTCTCGACCGATCGCCTTCGAGTGGCGTGATGCCGGCGGTAACTTGATTTCGTATGAGACGCAGCTGCTGGTCGAAGAAGACGGCGGCATGACGACGACCGTACCGGCGGCCCCAAACGGAGACTTAGCTAATGTGCGCGATCGGAGTTCTTCCTATCCCGTTGAGATTCGTTCTCGCAGCCGGGTCGCTTCTGGGTTTGAGTTGAAGTTGGATTACCTCTGGGAAGGGCGGCGCCGCGAAGAACGGATCGACGCATCGGGACCGGCCTGGATCGAGAGCGAAGGCAAGTCGATGCAGGCGCAGGTGCTCAATGTTTCCTCCGGTGGGATGCAACTCTTGGTGCAAGTGGAGCTGAAGCCGGGTAACACCGCTAGAGTCAAAGGGTCCAAGATGGAACGCCTCGCGCTGATTCGCTACTGTTCGCCTGTCGACGGCGGATACCATGTCGGACTTCAGTTCTTTGGCGAAGACGGTTCGGCGAATCGCAGCTGACGCGATACCATCTATCCCTATGAAGAAGCTCCAAGGCAAAGTCGCTCTGGTCACCGGAGCCGGCCGCGGAATCGGTCGCGCTATCGCCGAGGCGTTCGCTCGCGAAGGCGCCCAAGTCGCTGCTACGGCCCGCACGGTTGCCGAACTGAACGACCTGGTGTCCGCGATCGGCGATGCCGGCGGTCGGGCGAAGGCCTTCCAGGCGGATTTGGCTGATCGCGCGGCTATTCCCAAGCTGCTCGCGGAGGTGACCGCCGCGCTGGGTCCGATCGACATCTTGGTGAACAATGCCGGGCTCGGCAGCAGTTCGAACCCCAAGCCAGTGGTTGATTTCGACGACGACTTTTGGGACCTCAGTATGGCCATCAACCTCAATGCGCCTTACTTGCTGACTAAGGCTCTCTTGCCGGGCATGATCGAACGCGGTTGGGGCCGCATCATCACCGTCGCCTCGATCAATTCTCGCGTGCATTCTTTCCACGGAGCGGCCTACTCGGCCAGCAAGCATGCCGTCTTGGGTTTTATGCGCACGGTCGCTGCTGAGACAGCCGCACAGGGCGTTACCGCGAATTGTATCTGTCCCGGTCCGGTCAAGACGCTGATGAACGACAAGCGCATGGCATATGACGCAGCGCGGCTGGGACGTACGTTTGAGGAGCACGAGAAGCTGCAAACGCCTATCGGCGGACGTCTCCTACCCGATGACATTTCTCCCATGGCGGTGTACTTGGCGAGCGACGATGCACGCATGGTCACCGGGCAAGCCTTTAACGTCTGCGGCGGTCTGGTTATGTCCTAGTCCGCGCTTGCCGCAGAGCGCAACCTTCTCTTGGATCTAAAGCGGCCCGTTGAACGGTCGATACGTAAATCCAGTGGGTAATCGGCTGGAGGTGTATTCGCCGGCTGAGATCCTGCTAGCAGGCATACCGCTTCAGCGGTTCATGCCGCTAATCAGCAGGCGCCGTGCCGCGCCTTGTTCTATCCCATGCCGGAGGGGGCCTCATGGAGGCAACTGCACTAGATCAACACAATGTCGGCTCGCCCTATGACCTCTTGCCGATTGGGGTGATTGCCCTCAACGAGGATCGACGGATAACGATCTGGAACCAACAGATGGAAAGTTGGAGCGGAGTGCCGCGGTCGACCAGCATCAACCGGACCTTGAGCGAACTGTTCAGCAACTTGGACGATGCCTTGCTGTCCGATGGGTTGAATGACGTATTCGATCACGGTAGGCCTGTTCTGCTTGATTCCCAATCCCATGGTCCGGTGGTTCCCTTGAGTTGGACGGACGGCGGCTCCAGGGCGCAGCAGGCCGCTGTTGCGCCAATGACGGGCCCTGACGGCGACAGGTGGGCGTTGATCGCCATCCAGGACGTGACCGGCCTTACGGCCCAGATCCAAGCCCTTCAAAGCTCCATAGACGACGCCTCTCAAGCCGCGCACCGCGCCGAGCGGCGCAACGAGCGGTTGGCCGAGGCAAATAGAGACCTCGAGCAGTTCGCCTATATCGCCTCGCATGATCTTCAAGAGCCTCTACGTACGTTGACTTGCTTCAGCGGATTTCTGCGATCCGATCTGGACGGCGAGCTTCCAGAGGCGGCCGCCCGTGACTTGGAGCACATCGTCGCCGCGGCGTCGCGCATGCGCCGGCTGATCGATGACCTGCTTGCTCTGTCTCGCGTCGGGCGGTCAGAGATGTCATGGTCACAAACCCCGCTTCCGAGCTGCGTGAACGACGCTGTGGACGCCTTGGACGCCGAGCCGACCGTCATCGGAGCGGACACGTTACCGACCGTGACAGGTGACCGCGCGCTACTCACGCAGGTCTTCCAGCATCTGTTGGGTAATGCCGTCAAATTCGCGGACGCCTCTCGTCCATTGGTCATCCAGCTCTCGGCGGAACGCGATGGGGCCGGCTGGTTGATCAAGACCAAAGACAACGGCATCGGCATCGCCGAGGAGCACTTGACCAAGGTTTTTGCCCCGTTCCAACGCCTGCACCCGGCCGACAAGTATCCCGGGAGCGGGATGGGCCTAGCGATTTGCAAGAAAGCCATCGAACGGCACGGGGGCGCCATCTCTGTCGTGCCGAATGAACCTGAAGGCAGTTGCTTCCAATTTACGGTACCCGATTCCCAAGAGCAGTTATGAACAGTCGCGACACGAAAGCCGCCAGGGAGCTGCCCGATTTCATTCCTGCGTTGCCTGGAGGCAGCCGATGATGCCCCGCCCGGAAATGCGCGTCCTCGTGGTCGACGACAGCCGTGCCGACTTCGAGATTATTTCTCGTGAACTCGGTCGTGTGCGAGCCTTTCGCTCGGAGACGAAGCATTGTCCGGACGCCATAAGTTGTCTGACGGCACTGGAGACCGACAGCGTCGAATGCGTCTTACTCGACTATCGGCTTGGCCCGGACTCGGGGCTGGACGTCCTGACGGCATTGCGAGACGAAGGCTACGACAACGCGGTCATCATGCTCACGGGCCAGGGCGACGAGCGAGTCGCGGTCGAGGCCATGAAGCGAGGTGCGCAAGACTACTTGATGAAGGACGGCGTGACCCACGTCGTCTTGCGCCGGGCGATCTCCAACGCGGTACAGAAGGTCCTGTTGGAGCGCAGTCTCAAGGAGAAGCAGAACGAACTGGAGGGTTTCGTCTCGGTTGTAGCGCACGATCTGCGGAATCCGGTTTGCTCAGCGCGGGATTCCATCCAGGTGATCCGTGATTTCTATTCGGGACGTCCTCTCGACTCGCGCGGCCTAGACCTCATCGGCGGGGCCGTCACCTCGCTGCAGCGCATGTCGCAGCTGATCGACGCGCTTCTTGACTACGCCTGGACGGGCCGCGAGAACGTGCCGATGCAGCCAGTAGACCTGAACGAAGTGGCGTCCGAGGTGACCGTGGATCTCCGTTCGGTACTGGAAGGCAGCAATGCGCGCTTGAGCGTCGGTGTGCTGCCGGAAGTATCCGGCGACCGGGTCGCCCTGCGCCAACTCCTACAGAACCTCGTGGCGAATGCGCTGAAGTTCCGGGGCGCGTCCAATCCCGTCGTGTCGGTGACTTGCGGCGAGAGGCCCGATGCTTGGGTTCTGTCCGTGGCCGATAACGGTATCGGCATCGCACCCGAGAACCTAAAGAACATCTTCCAGCCGTTCCAACGGCTTCACGCTCGCAGCGAATACGAAGGCTCCGGCTTGGGATTGGCCACTTGCCAGCGCATCGTCACCCAACATGGCGGGCGAATTTGGGTGGAGTCGGAGTTGGGCAAGGGGTCGATCTTCCGGTTCACCTGTCCGAAATCCACGGACTCAAGTGAGGCCGCAGGCTACCCCGCGCCCGTTGTCTAGCGGCTGGCAAGAGCGCGCGCGAGAGCCGCTTCCATGGCGGGCTGTATAGCGCGCTGCTCGGCGTCGACTGCTGCTTCGAGCGCGGCATGTTGGGCGATCACCAGTCGCTCTTGCGGATTCACGTAGATACGTTGACCGAAGATGCCGCTGGCTGCATAACCGCCATGGTCTTGCAGCCACCACATGTAGCCGTAACCCGCGTTGGCCGGCGAGGGGCGCGTCGATTCTTCCATCCACCCCTCCGGCAAGACCCGCGTGGAGTCCGGCAGCACGCCGTCTTGCATGGCGAACAGGCCAAGACGGGCGTAGTCCCGTAACGTTGCGCTGAGGCAGCATCCGCCGAACTCGCCGCCGCCTGCTTCGGTAAGCGTCCACTTGGCGGGGGACTCCATGCCGAAAGGACGCCAGATCTTCTCACCCAAGTAAGTCGCCAGGTTGTTGCCGATTGCTGCCCGCAGCAGCGTTCCAACCAGGTTGGTTTCGGCGGTGTTGTAGTTGAACTTCTTTCCCGGCGGAGCGACCCGCGGTTTGAGACTCAAGTAGCGTTGCAAGAAGAGCGACTCCCAGCTCTCGATGTAGACGTCCGACTTCGGATCGTCGTAGATCTCATCCCAGGCGACGCCCGAAGCCATCTGCAGCAGGTTGCGGATGCTGGTCTGCTCATAAGCGGAGCCGCGGAGGCGAGGCAGGTAGTCGCTGACCTTCTCCTCCACGTTGGCGATGTATCCGTCCTGAATCGCTGCGCCGACCAGCATCGAGGTCACCGACTTAGCGACGGAGTAGGAGACCCAGCGGGTTTCCGCTGTATTGCCTAGGCCGTAGCGTTCGTAGACGATCGTGCCATTCTTCACGACCAACAGCCCGGCGATATTTCGCTGGATGAAGTAGTCGTCTAGGCTGAATTCCCGGCCGTCGACTTCGAAACGCATGCCGGTCAGATCAACGGGTTTCGAGGGCAGGGGATAGGGCGTCGGGGACGCCGCTACGTCTCGCGACGGGAAAATCTTGTCGTAGTTGCGAAAGCCGGAAACCTTCTGCT
This sequence comes from uncultured Bryobacterales bacterium, assembly GCA_964649285.1. Classification (GTDB taxonomy): domain Bacteria; phylum Acidobacteriota; class Terriglobia; order Bryobacterales; family UBA6623; genus CAMPKL01. The sequence goes on from CAZYOX010000202.1 coordinate 5,256, forward strand.
CAAGCGTCCAGATGAGAGGTTGGGGCGGTCCTAAATGCCTTGCGTCTTCCGCTGGGTCGATCCAGGGCGCTTGCGCCTGAGCCGCGGCGCCGCAGAGCAGCAAGAGGAGTAGGGCGATTCGCACTCGAACGGCAGTGTACACCAGATGGAAAAAGGCCCGGATTCGCGGTCCGGGCCTCTAGTTCTCGCGATGCGGCGAAGAATTACTCTTCTTCGTCTTTACCCTTGCCTTTAGCCTTGGACTTTCCGCCGCTCTTCGAGGCCTTTTCGGCTTCGCGTTTTTCTCGCTGCTCACGAAGGACAGCGCGGCGGCTTAGTTTGATCTTATTGCCGTCGAGCGCCAGGCACTTGACCAGGATCTGGTCGCCTTCCTTGAGCTCGTCTTTGACTTGGTTGATGCGGTGCTCGGCGATCTCGCTGATGTGCAGCAAGCCTTCAGTGCCGGCAAAGATCTCGACAAAGGCGCCGAAGTCGACGATGCGCGTTACGGTTCCGAGGTAGGTCTTGCCCGGCTCGGCGCTGGCCGTCAGCTCTTCGATGATTTCAATCGCACGCTTGGCGGCTTCGCCGTCCGTGCTGGCGATCGAAATCGTACCGTCGTCTTGCACGTCGATTTGCACGCCAGTCTCTTCGACGATGCCCTTGATCGTCTTGCCGCCGGAACCGATGACGTCGCGAATCTTCGACACCGGAATGTGAATCGTGGTGATGCGCGGGGCATGCGGCGCCAACTCTTCGCGGTGCGTCTTGATGGCCTCGGCCATCTTGCCCAAGATATGCATGCGTCCGGCCTTCGCTTGAGCCAGCGCCTTCTCCATGATTTCCAGCGTGATGTTCGGGGCCTTGATGTCCATCTGCAGCGCGCAGATGCCTTCGGCAGTGCCGGCGACTTTGAAGTCCATGTCGCCGTAGTGATCTTCGGCTCCGGCAATGTCCGTCAGTACGGCGTAGTTGCCTTTGCCGTCCGTCACCAAGCCCATGGCGACGCCGGCAACCGGCGCTTTGATCGGCACACCCGCATCCATCAACGACAACGAGCCGCCGCAGACGGTGGCCATCGAGCTCGAACCGTTGGATTCGAGAATGTCGCTGACCACGCGCACAACGTAAGGGAACTCTTCCTGGCTGGGCATCACCGCGCTCAATGCGCGCTCGGCCAACATGCCATGGCCGACCTCGCGCCGTCCCGCGCCGCGCAGGAAGGAAACCTCACCCACGCTAAACGGCGGGAAGTTGTAGTGGACCATGAAGGTCTTGTTGTAGTTCGCATCGTCGAGCTTTTCCTGACGTTGCGAATCCATCTTGGTGCCCAGGGTGGTCGTACACAACGCCTGCGTTTCGCCGCGCGTGAACACCGCCGAACCGTGAGCGCGCGGCAACTCTTTGACCGAGCAATCGATGGGACGGATCTCGTCGAACTTGCGGTTGTCCGGACGCCGCTTCTCCTCAAGCACCCAACGGCGGAAGATCTGCTCTTGCATCTGAGCCAGAATGGGCTTCAGTTCCAGCAATTTCTCAGGATCATCGCCGTAAGCGTCTTTGATTTCCTTCTTGCAGGCCTTAACCTTGGCGTAGCTTTCGAGCTTGGGATACTTCGCGGTGTCGACTGCGTCCTCGAACTTCTTGCCGAACTTCTTGACGACTTCCTTCAGCAGTTTGTCATCTAGAACAGGCGCGGTGACTTCCCACTTCGGCTTGCCGGCCAGCTTGACCAGCTTCTCGATGCCCTTGATGATCGTCACGCAAGCCTCGTGGCCGCGCTTAATCGCTTCGAGGACTTCCGATTCGTCTACTTCCTTCGCCTCGGACTCCACCATCACGATGCCGGCCTTGGCGGCGGCCACGGTGATATTGAGCGTGGCGGTCTCGAGTTGTTCGTAACCGGGGTTCAGTACCCACTCGCCCCCGCACAGACCGACAGAAACGCCGCCGATAGTGTGCACGGTCGGAATCGGCGAAATCGCCAGCGCGGCGGAGGCCCCAATCATGGCCAGCGGAAACGGATCGAACTCCGGATCGGCCGAGATGACGAAGGCAATGATTTGCGTCTCGTTTCGGTAGCCGTCGGGGAATAGCGGGCGCAACGGGCGGTCGATCAGGCGGCTCGTGAGAACCTCCTTCTCTGAAGGCCTGGCCTCGCGTTTGATGTAGCCGCCCGGAAAGCGTCCGGCGGCGTAGTAGTACTCCCGATAATCAACGGTCAACGGGAAAAAGTCGACGCCCTCGCGGGGCTCTTCGGCAGCGGTGGCGGTCACCAGGACACGCGCATCGCCGCATGCAACGACGACGGAACCGCCCGCCTGTTTGGCTAGGCGCCCAGTTTCGAGCGTAATCACGCGCTCGCCGAGCTTGATTTCTACTGTGTGTGGCATTTGCGATCTAACTTCCTTTGATCGACGGCACGGCTGCGGCCGCGCGGCTTTTGGCAAGCTGGTGGGGAGAAGCGGAATAGCGAAAGCGCCCACGAGCCAGGCCGCACCGATTGCGTGCGGTCTCAACCGACTCTAGGAGCGCCCCGATGGACGGGTGTAATGTGAGGGCGAGCCCCCCTGGAAGGAAGTCTCGACCCTGCGGCATGGGTTTCGTTAAAACGACTTAGCCGCGGAGTCCGAGTGACTTGACGAGGGTGGCGTACTCGACAGGATTCTTGCCGCGCAAATAGCGCAACAGACGACGGCGGCGGCTGACCATCTTGAACATGCCTCGCCGAGAGGCGAAATCCTTGTTGTGCTCT
>CAZYOX010000203.1:0-7934 GCA_964649285.1 uncultured Bryobacterales bacterium
GAACCTGCCAACGATCGTTTTGAAACAGCTCGTAGAGCTTTTCGATGACCAGGTTACGGCGGATCGAGACTCTTAGTTCCGCCGGCGACATCCCGCGTTCCCGAAGAGACGACTCGAACTCCTCATCTGAAGGAAACGGGGTACGGATCTCGTTGTAGCGAGCGTCTACTTCATCGTCCACCGCGACCAGGCCGACACTCTCGGCTTTCTGCAGCAAGATCTGACGATCGATCATCTCACGCAGCAGGTTGAGCCGCAGCATCTGCGACTGTTCCTCGCTGGGCGGACCTTCCTGACCGGGCATCTGCTGGCGGTGGTAGTCCTCCAGTTCGTCAAAGGTAATGCGATAACCATTGACGACTGCAGCGACGCCCCCATCCGCGGATTCTCCGCAGCCGGCAAGCCCGGCAATCAACAAACCCACGGCAACGATGGCTCGGTAGGACTGCATCATTTTCCATTCTAGGTTCTGGCTGAACGTCACAAGGGCGGACAACAATGTCCGCCCTTGCCCAAACTCGGAGTGCGAGTGCGACTAGTTCGCCGCCGCGGCCTGTTCCGTTTGCTCTTGCTGCTGCTTGAGGCGTTCGTCGCGACGCTTGCGGCGTTCTTCGGCCCGCTTCTTGACTTCCGAGCCTAGCAATTCGATGATGGCTTCCTCGGCGCCGTCGCCCTGACGGAAGCCGACTCGCATGATGCGGGTGTAACCGCCAGAACGATCGGCAAAGCGCGGACCGATAGTATCGAATAGCTTTTTGACGGCGTCCTCAGACGTCAAAAAAGCCGCCGCTTGACGCCGGGTATGCAGCGTATCCCGCTTGGCGAGCGTGATCATCTTCTCCACTTGCGGGCGAACCGCCTTGGCCTTGGTGACCGTGGTCTTGATCCGATCCTCGAGAATCAGACTCGTCGTGAGCGCCCGGAAGAGCGCGCGTCGAGCTGAAACGTCGCGGTCTAACTTGTAGCCGCCTATCCTGTGCCGCATAATTCCGTCCTCGTCTCCACGCCAAAGCGGCGGTCTACAGTTCTTCTTCCTCGCCGCCGCCCTCGGGCGCAATCAAGCGGCCTTGGTCGTCAAAACGCATGCCGAGACCCAGGCCCATGCCGCCCAGGATCTCCTTGATCTCGTTAAGCGATTTGCGGCCAAAGTTCTTGGTCTTGAGCATGTCCGATTCGCTGCGGACAACCAAGTCGCCAATCGTCTGGATGTTGGCGTTCTTGAGGCAGTTGTAAGACCGCACCGAGAGTTCCAACTCCTCGACTGAGCGATTGAGGTTCTCGTTATAACGCTCGACCGAAGCATCGATCGGCTGTTCTTCGACAATGGCTTCTTCCTCGAAGTTGATGAAGATGCTCATGTGATCTTTGATCAACTTAGCAGCCAAGCCGATCGCGTCCTGCGGGCTCACAGCGCCGTTGGTCCATACTTCCAGACCGAGCTTGTCGTAGTCCGTCATTTGCCCGATACGCGCCTGATCGACCGTGAAGTTGACCTTACGCACCGGCGAGTGGACGGAGTCGATGGGAATGTAGCCCATCGGCAACTCCTCGTCGAAGTTTTTCTCGGCGCTGACGTAGCCGCGGCCGACCTTGACGCGCATCTCGATGTCGAGCAGGCCGCCTTCGCTGACCGTCGTCAGGTAGATGTTGGGGTTAAGAATCTCGACTTCGGAGTCGACCTCGATCTGACCCGAATAGACCTCGCCCGCTTCGGTGGCGCGCAGGCGGATGGTACGCGGCTCGTCGGTGTGGAGCTTGAGCGGAATCTGCTTGAGATTCAAGATGATGTCAGCGGCGTCCTCGGTCACTCCGGGAATCGGACTGAACTCGTGAGAAACGCCCTCGATTTTGACCGCAGTGATGGCAGCCCCTTCGATGGAGCTCAGCAGAGCCCGCCGAATGGAGTTGCCAATCGTCGTTCCGAACCCGCGCTCAAACGGCTGCGCCGTAAAGTGACCGAATGTAGCGGTCAGAGTGTCCGGATCGACCGCCAGACGCTTCGGCTTTTGAAATCCCTTCCACATGCCTGTTGTCGTTCCCTCTTCGCGTTCGACGGCCCAAGACCGCCGCGGGCGCTAGCGCCCCAAGCGGAACCGCGTCACGGGCAAACCCGGCGCGATCCCAAGTGATCCCTTACCTCGAGTACATCTCAACAATGAGCTGGGCGTTGATCTGAGTTTGTACCAGATCATCCTTGCTCGGAGTGCCGATTACGCGCCCTTCGTAGTGCTCGGCGTCTGCTTCAAGCCAGCTAGGCAACAGCGACGCGGCGGGCGTTTCAAACGCAATCAGAATGCCGCCATGCTCGCGGCTCTTCTCACGGATGCGAATCACGTCGCCCGGCTGGACCGTATAAGACGGAATATCGACCTTCTGTCCGTTGACCTCGATGTGCCCGTGGTTGACGATCTGCCGGGCCATGCGGCGCGTCATCGCGAAGCCGAGACGGAAGAGCGTATTGTCCAGCCGTTGTTCCAGCAGCGAGAGCAGGTTATCGCCGACAACGCCCTTCATGCGCGAGGCACGTTCAAAATAGAGGCGGAACTGCCGCTCCAACACGTCGTACATGAAGCGCGCGCGCTGCTTCTCTTGCAGCTGCGTGCCGTAGTTCGACATCTTGCGGGGGCGCCGGCCGCGCTTGACTTGCCCCGGCGGATTGGGCCGCCTGTCTAATAGCCGTTCGGACTTCGGATCGAGCGCCAAGCCGACTCGGCGCGATTTCCTTAGTACCGGTCCTCTGTTTCTTGCCATGGAAAACCTTCCCTATCCCCGACTCAGACGCGGCGCCGTTTCGGCGGCCTACAACCGTTGTGGGGAATCGGAGTTACGTCGCGAATCGCCCTTACTTGAATTCCCGCGGCGCCCAGAGCGCGGATCGCGGACTCACGTCCGCCGCCGGGTCCTTTGACGCGCACCGTGACCGCGCGCAAACCATGTTCGCGGGCCGCGTTGACGGCCGTCATACTGGCTTGCTGCGCCGCGAACGGCGTTCCCTTCTGGGAGCCGCGGAAGCCGAGCGAGCCCGCACTCGACCAACTCATGGCTCCGCCCTCAAGGTCGGTGATCGTCACGATCGTGTTGTTAAACGTCGCCTGAATGTGGACGATGCCCACCGGCACGTTTTTCTTAACGCGACTCTTGAGCTTTTTCTTGCCCTTGCCTTTCGCTGCTGCTTTAGCCATCAGTCTTTCTCAGCTCTACTTACTTTGTGACTTTCTTCTTGTTAGCGACCTGACCCTTACGGGGACCTTTCCTGGTACGCGCATTCGTGTGCGTACGCTGGCCGCGAACAGGCAGGCCGCGACGATGACGCAAACCCCGGTAGCAACCGATTTCCATGAGGCGGCGGATGTTCAGCGCCACCTCTTTGCGTAGGTCGCCCTCGACCGCGCCTTCCTCTTCCAGCAGGTTTCGCAAAGCGGTCGTCTCTTGGTCGTCGAGATCGCCCATCTTCTTGTCAAAAGAGATGCCGGCCCTGTGCAGGAGCGAACGCGCCCGCGTAAACCCGATCCCATAGATGTAGGTCAACGAGACTTCCGCTCGCTTGTTATCCGGTATGTCGACGCCTTCCAAACGTGCCATATAAATCCTCTCGCGATCCCTTAGCCCTGACGCTGCTTGTGCTTGGGCGTCGTGCTGCAGATCACCCGCACCACGCCGCGGCGACGGATAATTTTGCAGTTCTTACAGAGTCGCTTAACTGAAGCTCTGACTTTCATTTCGAATCCTTTCCAACAATTCGTCCGCGCCGATCATCATGAGACGAAAGCCGCACCTGAACTCGGTCACCCGGCAAAATCCTCAGGAAATCCAAGCCGCGCCTTTCGGCGACTCCGGCCAGAATCTCCTTGCGGTCGCTCAGGACCACTCGGTAGAGGGCGCTCGGCAACTCTTCCATCACTTCGCCTCTTACGTTTCCGCTCTCTTCTACCTCGTCGTCAGCACCCACGGCCCTTTCTCCGTAATCGCCACGGTGTGCTCAAAATGAGCCGCCGCCGACCCATCCATCGTGACCGCCGTCCAACGATCCGATAAGACACGCGTCTCGGGGCTGCCGGCAGCAACCATCGGTTCGATGGCAAAAACCATGCCTTCCCTCAGACGCGGATTGCGCATCTTATGGTCGACATAGTTCGGCACATGCGGCTCTTCGTGGAGCTTGGCCCCGATCCCATGCCCGACGAACTCGCGCACGATCGTAAACCCCGCTCCCTCGACATGCCGCTGTACGGCTCCACAAACATCAAATAGCCGGTTGCCCGGAACCATTTGCTCAATCGCCAACGCAAGCGACTTTTCGGTCGCCTCCATCAAACGCGTCTTTTCGGCGTCCACTTCGCCGACCGCGACCGTTGTCGCCGAGTCTCCGAAGAAGCCGTCCATCTGCACGCCTATGTCGATCTTGACGATGTCGCCTTCCTTGAGGACCCGCTTCTTGGACGGTATCCCGTGGACGACCTCTTCATTGATCGACGTACACAACACACAGGGGAAGCGGCTTCCGGCGGCCGGGACGTAGTATCCCTTAAATGCCGACTTGGCTCCTGCTTCCAAAACTCTCTTCTCGGCGACGACCTCCAAGTCCATTGTCGAGATGCCGGGCTCCACCATCCCGCGCATTTCGTCCAATATCTCGGCGACTAGCCGGCTTGCCGAGCGCATCTTCTCGAGCTCGCTAGGGCTCTTTCGAATGATCATGCTCGGGCCATTCCGTCACCTGACTTTGTTGTCGCCATGCATTCGCCGCCTAAGCGAACGAACGCCGACCGCGAATCCTTCCGGCTCGCGGCGTAAATCCCTCATAGTGGCGCATCACCAATTGCGCCTCGATCTGATTGACGGTATCCATCGCCACGCCGACGACAATCAACAGCGACGTCCCGCCAAAGTAAAAGTTCACATTCAACCCGTCAAGCAGCCACCGCGGTAACGCCGCATCCGCCCAATCGCCGATAAAGGGCAACTGGTGAAGCTGCACCCCCGCAATCAAGAAGTCCGGAATCACCGAGATCAGGGCCAGGTACAAGCCGCCGACCATCGTGATCTTCGTGAGAATGCTGTTGATGTGATCAGCCGTCGGCTTGCCGGATCGGATGCCGGGGACGAATCCGCCGTACTTACGCATATTATCAGCAACTTCCTGCGGATTGAAAATGATCGACACATAGAAGAAGCAGAAGAACACGATCAGCAGCACGTACAGCAGCTCATAGAGCGGGCGTCCGTAGGCAATCATGCCCAGCAGATTGGTCAAATACGGGCTATCCTGCACCACCAAACCTAAAGTCTGCGGAAACGCTAGGATCGACGAAGCGAAAATGACGGGGATGACGCCTGCCGAGTTAACCTTGAGCGGCAGGTGTGTCGACTGCCCGCCCATCATGCGGCGGCCAACCATACGGCGGGCGTATTGCACGGGAATACGTCGCTCACCGCGCTCCACATAGACGATAAAGGCCACCACGACGATCATGAAGACCAGAATCAGAATGAGCTGGAGCACATTCCACTGGCCCGTCACGAAGACATTCTCGTAGAGATTGAGAATTGCGCCCGGCAGACCCACGACGATGCCGGCAAAAATGATCAAGCTCATGCCGTTACCGATGCCGCGCTCGGTGATCTGTTCGCCGAGCCACATGATAAAGGCGGTTCCGGTCGTTAGCGTGAGTACGGTCATCATCGTGAAAGCAACGCCTGGGTTGTAGGCCAGGCCAGAGCTCTGCACAACGCCCGCAATCGTCAGCCCCTGGGCGATTGATAGGCCAATCGTCAGATAGCGGGTCCATTGCGTGATCTTGCGGCGTCCCAACTCGCCTTCTTTCTGTAATTTAGCGAGCGTCGGCACGACGATCGTCATGAGCTGGAGAATGATCGACGCCGTGATGTAGGGCATGATGCCCAAGGCGAAGATGGTTAACTGCGAGAGTTGTCCGCCAGAGAAGAGATCGATAAAGCCAAGCGCTGTCCCCGAGGCCTGCTCGAACATCTGCTGCATCTCTGCGGTGTTCACGCCTGGTGTGGGGATGTGACCGCCGAGCCGATAGACTGCGAGCATCCCTAGCGTAAATCCAATACGCCGGCGTAGGTCCGGAATCCGGAAAACGTTCGCAATCGCCTCGAGAACCTTATTCATCTCAAACGTCCGTTAACTAGGCGTTCTTAGCGGCCTTCTTCACGACTTTCTTCGCCGCCTTCTTGGCTGCGGGCTTCTTGGCAACAGCCTTCTTGGCAACAGACTTCGGCTCAACCGCGGAGTTTGGCTCTGCAACCTTGCGGATGCGCCGCACAGGCTCTTCAATCAGAGTCACTTTGCCGCCGGCGGCTTCAATCTTTTTTTGAGCCGCCTGCGAAATCTTATGGGCGGAGACATTGATGGCTCGCGTGATCTCGCCTTCGGCAAGAATCTTGAGCCCATCCCGCAAACTGCCGATAACTCCGCGCTCAAGCAACGTCACAGGCGTGAACTCGTTGCCCTCCAGGCCTTCCAAGCGCTCCAGGTTCACCAGCGCGAACTCCTTGCGGAAAATGTTGGTGAAGCCGCGCTTCGGCACGCGCCGCACCAAGGGCATCTGCCCGCCCTCAAAACCGGGACGGCGGCTATAGCCAGTCCGCGACTTTTGCCCCTTCTCGCCTCGGCCGGAAGTCTTGCCGTGTCCCGAGCCCGGTCCACGGCCGACGCGCTTGCGCTTCTTTGTGGAACCGGCTGGCGGTCTCAAGCTGCTTAAATTCATCGGATCACCTCGACAAGATGCCTCACCTTATCGATCATTCCGCGGGTGGCGGCATCGTCAGGCCGTACGGTGGTCTGGTCGATCTTGCGCAGTTGCAGCCCGACATGTGCGACTTCGCGCACCTTCTTCGGCGCGTGAATCGTGCTGCGCACCAGCCGTATTGTTACTGTCTTCTTCTCCGCCATATGCCCTCTACTACAGCTTGGCTACGTCAACGCCGCGCAGGGCGGCCACATCGGCCTTCTCGCGCAACTGCAATAGCCCGTCGAACGTCGCGCGGATCACGTTGTGCGGATTCTTGCTGCCGATCGACTTGGTCAATACGTTCTGGATGCCGGCCGCTTCCACAACCGCGCGCACTGCACCGCCTGCGATCGTTCCCTTGCCTTCACGAGCCGGCTTTAACAATACGCAGCCAGCTCCGAAAACGCCCAGCACTTCGTGCGGAATCGTGTGCTCCAACGTGTGGACGCGAACCAAATTCTTCTTAGCCTTTTCAATCGCCTTGCGAATCGCTGAAGGAACCTCTTTGGCCTTGCCTTTGGCATATCCCACCACGTTCTTCGCGGGATCGCCCACAACGACAAGAGCCACGAAGCTCATGTTCTTACCGCCCTTGACGACCTTGGTGACGCGGTTAATGGACACAACCTGTTCGGTCAGGTTCAAATCCGTCGGATCGATGATTTCGTGTTGCACTGCCATTTCGACTTACGATCTCCCGATCGCCCTTAGAACTTCAGTCCGCCTTCGCGGGCGGCTTCGGCCAAGGCCTTTACTCGTCCGTGATAGCGGTGGCCGCCGCGGTCAAAGACCACCAATTCGATGCCCGCAGCCTTGGCTCGCGACGCCACTAAAGCGCCGATCTTCTTGGCAGCCTCGATATTGCCGCCGTACGAACCCTTGCCATCCGCATCGCGAGTCGAAGCCGAGACCAAGGTGCGCCCGGCCAAATCGTCGATGATCTGGGCGTATATGTGCTTGGTCGAGCGGAAGATCGCCAAGCGCGGCCTGCTCTCGGTACCGCGCACTTGCATGCGGATCCGGCGATGAATATTCTCGCGGATTGCTCGTCGATTCGGAGGCGTATACATCGCTGTCTATTACTCCTGCGGCAACTACTTCGAGCCGGTCTTGCCTTCCTTCTTGCGAAGGACCTCTCCCACGTAGCGGACGCCCTTCTGCTTGTAGGGATCCGGC
>CAZYOX010000204.1:0-7930 GCA_964649285.1 uncultured Bryobacterales bacterium
TGAGTGCAGAGGTAGCGCAAAATTGCGGGATCGCGATCGGAAACGCTCGCGACCGTGACGGTTTCGCCGATGCCTACTTCGATGAGCGATCGACCCGATACTTCCTGAATCCGGCCGTCCTTGGAGGGGATCGGATGGCCGTGAGGGTCGATTGTGGGGTGGCCCATCTTGGCCGCAAGCCGGTCCTCCAACGTCTCCGAAATCGCATGTTCCAGCGTCTCGGCTTCGGCATGCACCTCGTCCAACGAGTAGCCCAGCTCCTGATGTAGGTACAACTCAATCAGGCGGTGGTGCCGTACCATCTCGACCGCGCGGGCTCGCCCCTCGGGCGTTAGACGGGCTCCACGGCCTTTCCAATACTCGATGTGAGGAGTTTCGCCCTCGCCAAGCCGTTGAAGCATGGCTGTCACGGAAGAGGAAGCGATCCCAAGCCGACCCGCAATCTGGGAGGGAGCTACCCATCCGTCTTCGCCTGCCAATTGGAAGAGCGCCTTCAGGTAGTCGTCAACGGAATCTGAAATCGGCATCGAGTGCGGTCTTGTAAATCGTAGCGCGGCAAGACAGCACGAGGCCGCAACTCGTATAGGCACCTACGCCGAACTGATGCCGCCGAGGAGTCTTCGATGGACCGGGGCTAGCCACATTGACGCCGTGCCAGACGCGTGCCGCGTCGCAGCTCATCGAGGACCGGGATTCCGAGCACGCAGAGCTTCTAAGCCGCGGGTTGCAGGCTTGGGTCGGTACACTCGCCCAACCATGTGCGTCGGCGGGCGCGCAAAGCAAGGACTGGCCGTAAAGAAACCGTCAGAAAACTGCATGGAAGAGCGGGCCGGGTTCGGGTATTGCGAGCGAAAGCAGACGCCCTGAAACCGCGTAATCGATGTTGAATGAAGGATGTAGAGCAAAGACCTGGAGACCGCTGGTTTGCTTTGGGAGCAGGAAGCCGGGGGTTCAAATCCCTCCGCCCCGACCAACTAACCCCTCTATTTTCAGCACCCCTCGACCCTCTCCCTCACCCGTGACGACGGAAACGTAAAGAAACCGTCAGAAAAGTCAGCGCCCGCCACGCTAGCATGAAATCCGAGAATGTTGGAAGAGGTTTCAGATCTTCTTCGGCGCTACGAAGAGTTCGCCCTGCGGCCATTGATCGAACTGGCCGTCGAGATCGCCCGCGAGGGCGCCGAAGGGCGTCGGATTGGGACCCTGTTCGCTGTAGGCGACTCTGACGCCGTGATCAGGTTATCGCGGCCAATGATTCTCGATCCAATCTCCGGACACCCAATCGAGCTGCGCACCCTGAGCAATCCGGACTTCCGCGGGACCATCAAGGAATTGGCGCAACTCGACGGAGGCTTCGTCGTTTGCGCTACTGGCGAGTTTCAGGCAGCCTGTCGGTATTTCGAGGCCCCGGCGAACGACGTTGCTGTTCCGATGGGTCTCGGAACCCGTCACCTTGCGGCTGCAGCGATGTCGCGTGTGACTAACAGCGTCGGCGTCGTCGTCTCAGAAAGTGCGGTCGTCCGCCTGTTTGAACGCGGCTCTTTGGTCGCCGAGCTCATCCCTGAGCTCTGGTTAATCGACCGCTATAGCGTACATCTTCAGAAGTTGGGACTGAAGGAGGGGTGACTGCTGACGACCGTTTTTGGCAAGCAGGGGACGGTTCGGTGATCGCTGGCCTTGAGATAGTCACGAAGCATTTCCGCCCTGCAGCTCCACTGCCATGCTGATCATGACGGTGGCGCCCTTCCCGAACTGCGAGTCGACGTCCATGCGCACGCCCATCAGGGATCGCCGATGACCGATTCGAAGTGCCGAACCCCGTCTTCCATTTCCTCACGTTTCAGAGAGCGAAACCAGAACACCGACCGTGCGTAAGCCGCTGCAGGTGATGGAGCTGCATGAACGGCATGTAAAGACCGTACTCTGCTTTTGCAGCAGCGTTCGGCCTCCGTGGTTTCGTGTTCCGACGCGTGGTCGGATGTTGTCAAACCTGCTGGATGGAAATTTCTGGGCAAGGAGACACCCGCTTAGCGGAGTTGGTCGGCTACGCCTGGAGCAATCGATTGATTCCTGCCATTGCCTGCGCCGTTGCCGTCAGCGCCGCGGGCCTGATCAGTCTTGCCCTGCCGAAACGCTATACGGCTACAGCGACAATCTTGATCGAGCCGCCGGGCGGCAACGATCCGCGCGCCGCGACGGCAGTTAGTACGGTTTACCTGGAGTCGCTGAAAACCTACGAACATCTCGTCGCCAGCGACAGCCTGTTCGCAACCGCTTTGGACGCAACCGATCTACGGCAAAAACTGGACGGCGACGACTCGATAGATCGACTAAAGAAACGCATTCTCAAAGTCTCTAAGCCGGTTAATACGTCGCTAATTGAGGTGGCCGTCACGTTGCCGTCTCCAGACGACGCGCAACGCTTCGCGCAAACCCTAGCCGAGGGCGCCGTACGCCTCAACTCGTCGCTCGATCGGCAATCGGAAGACGAGATCCTGCTGCAGCCCTTGCAGATCTATGAGGAAGCGCGAACTCGCCGGCAAGCCGCCGAAGCGGCCCAAGCGGCGTTCCTGGCAAAGACCCCTGTGCTTTCCCTGGATACTGAAGTTAGGAATGCCATCGACCTGCGCGATGAGGTGAACCTCGATCTAGCGCGAGCGCGAACGTCGCTTGCCGCCTACACGGGCCAACTTGCCCTTCCTCCAACCGCCAAGCCCGGCGACGACCCGAACGCTTGGACGGAGGTGCAAATTGCGGCGACCAATGCGCGTATCCAAGCCCTGGAGACGCAAGAATCGAAGCTGACCGGCTTCTTGGATGCCAACCTCCCTCAGATCGAGAAGTTGAAGCGGGAGGAAGAAGCGATTGAAGCGGAGCTCCGCGCCGCACGCGACGACGAAGAGAAGGCCGCCATCCGGCTGGATGACCTCCGCTCTTCGACTGCCGTGCGGCGCGTTCGCATCACGGTCCTCGATCCGGGTATCGTGCCTCAAGAACCGAGCTACCCGAATCTGCCGTTGAATCTAGTCGCTGCAGCCCTTCTGGCGCTGGTCGGCTCACTAGCCCTCATCGGCCTGCGTTTCTTCCAGCGACAACCGCGAATCATGAAGGTCGAAGAGTCGGCGTTCACGAGGATTTGACGGCGTCCGTGACTGAAGTGCCGACTCTCTGGCCGCCTGACCGGCCGCCCTATACGGTCAGCGTGGGTTGCGGTCTGACAGCGGCGACGGCCGCGGTTTTGCTGGACCGAACTTCCCTGCTGGCACTGACCTGTTGCGCGGCTGCCGTGGGTTTCTTGTGGTGGATTCTCTTGCGTCCGAGCCGGTGGCTCGGGGCGTTTTTCGCTGCTTCAATCCTGACGCCTCCGTTGCCGTTGCCGGGCGGCGATTCCGGACTCAGCATCGCCCCATTCGTTGCGGCGGCGGCCCTGCCAAGCTACTGGATCTGGCGCAAGCGATGGAACCTCGTTCTGCATCCCGTGCTCGATCTTTTGGCGGTCTTCGTAGCCGCCTTGTTGCTGTCCTTGAGCTTTGCTCTATGGTTCTCGGGATGGGCAGTAACAGCGGCAAGCTTCGCGCGGATCTGCTTATTCGGAATCAGCGCTCTCACCTTCTACGCCGCCTATGCGGGCCCAGAGCCTGACGGCGGCAACCTTCGCTCGGCGCGATGGCTATTCTCCGCGGCGGTCGCTGCGGGACTATTCGCGTGCGCCGACTTCTATTTCCAGTTCCCGGCTCCTGCGGGATTCGGCGACCAATATGTTTGGCTCGACGCCGCAGTGCTGAGACGGGCGCAGGGACTGTTCTATGAAGCCAGTACGCTCGGCAACTTCTGCGTGTTCTTTGTGGTGATGGTTGCCGTCGCATTGTTGGAGAACCGCAACATCGCCTTAGAGCCTCGAACGTTGCTTGCCGGCGGAGGCCTAATTCTGGCGGCGACAACGCTGCTCTCCTACTCGCGAGCCTCGGCGATCAACCTTGCGGTGTCCCTGGGAGCGCTGGCAGTACTTCGCTATCGAAGGTTCCTCCAGGCTGCGCCGACGATGACGGCTGCGCTTGTCTCGGCTGCGGCGGGCGTGTATCTGTTGCTGCCGGAGTTGTCAGCTCAGTACTGGAACCGCCTGATCGGTTCATTTACCTTCTTTGCCGGCGATCCCGACCGAATCATGTCGGGCAGATTAGGCACGTGGTCCACCCTCGCCGACTTCCTGACGCAACATCCTTGGCACTCCCTTTTCGGCGTCGGTTACAAGACGCTGCCCTATACGGACTACATCGGCGCGCCAATCATCGCCGACAACACTTACCTCGCGCTCTTGGTCGAAACCGGAGTCGTTGGATTGGGCGCGTTCCTCGCGTTGAACTTTGTGATCCTGCGAACGGGCTGGCGCGCCCTGAAAGCACAATCAAACGGCGGAGGGTTTTTCGGCGCCTGGATCTTCTGTTTCTGGTGCGGCCAAGTCGTCCAAATGATGTCGGGCGACTTGATCACCTACTGGAGGGTCCTTCCCATCTATTTCTGGGTCTTGGGCGTCGCGGCGCGCGAGACGGAGCGGGCCGCATGAAGGTCCTATTCCTCGACCAGTTTTCTCAGATGGGCGGGGCGCAGATGTGCCTCGTTGACCTGCTTCCGGCGATTCGTCAGCGGGGCTGGAGCGGTGTAGTGCTGGCGCCGGGAGACGGCGCGCTGCATGCAGCAGCACGCGACGCTGGCTTTCGCAGCGCCTCCCTGCCGCTGAGCTCTTACACGAACTCCCGCAAGACCGCAGCCGATGCAGGGCGCTTCGCTATCGACATCTTGCGCACTCGCCGCGTCGTGCGGCGCGTCATCCGCGAGGAGGAGCCGGACCTGATCTATTTGAACGGTCCGCGGGCGGCGCCGGCAGCGTCGAATCAAGGCTTGCCTGTGCTGTTCCATTCGCACAGCGCACTCGACAAGCGCTACGCCAAATGGATCATCAAACAGTCGCTTGGCCGCGGACACTCCCGGACGATAGCTTGCTCGGAATTTCTGGCCCGCCCCTTGCGCGAATTGCTCGGAGAAGAACGTGTTCACGTGGTCCCCAATGGTGTTGCCGATCTGGAGGGAGGACAAAGAAGCCTCGACTCCGCGAAATGCGTCGTCGGCATGATCGGCCGCCTCGCTCCTGAGAAAGGGCACCTCGATTTCATGGAAGCGGCTAGGCGGCTGTCCGATGCCGAAGGTGTGCGCTTTGTCGTCATTGGTGAAGACCGCTTCTCGGCGCCGGGTTTTGCCGCGTCCGTCAAAGAGTTGGGCGATTCTCTCGGGGTCGACTTCCTGGGTTGGTTGAGCCCGAAGGAAGCTTTTGGCAAGATCGATGTGCTGGCGGCGCCGTCGGCTCCGCTCGAAGCAAGCGGCCGCGTCGTCATGGAGGCGTTCTCAGCCGGGGCCGTCGTTGTAGCCTACAATTCAGGCGGGATTCCTGAGTTAGTGCGGCACGGAGTGAATGGAATACTCTGCGAGCGCAACGCCGGCTCGCTGGCAGACGCCCTTCGCGTCGTCACGACTGACCCGCAATTGCGGGAGAGGTTGAAAGAGGGAGGACGGCAAACCTACTTAGCGCGCTTTACGCTCGAACGCTATCAGGACGAGATTTGCGACGACCTCGCCGAATGGATTGAAGCCCGGAAGCCCTCCTCCACCGAACGACGCTACCGAGCAAAGAGGGCAGGACTCGTAGGTGGCGGCCGATCCGCCTAAACGCAAACCCCACGACGAACAGCCGTCGCTTCCACATAAGACCGCGCGGAGGGTTCGGGTTGTGCGCCTCTAGCGTCGGCGGGCTGAAATGTAGTGGGATAAGACGACGCTTCACTACGGAAGCTTGATGCCGCAGCCCCGAGATCAGGCTGAGGTGGAGAAACAGTTCATCCTTGTTAGGCCGATCGAGGGCTTCGAGCGGGGAGTAACGAAACAGCTCGAACCAAGTCTTGGCCGCCTGCGGCAAATCGTTGATCGCAGCGACGGCAACGGGGTTGGTTCGGCACTGGAACCACTCCCGCGCCAGGCGGAAGGCAACGGCCTCTACGAGGCTGTCGTCTCGGTGGTCCCGCCACACGCTCCACCAATAATCGTCGTTTGCAGAAGAGTCGAGGAAATGGGCGATCTCGTATACGTGATAGGCGACGAGATCGCCCCGCAGCAAGTGACGCACTAAATGCCAAGTCGCGTAGCTCAGGCGGTCACCGGATTCGAGAACCGGCAACTCGAGTTCGCCGATCCGGGACGTCGATCGTCTTGCCCAAAACTCTCGGCTTGAGCCTGGCGAGAATCGCTCGGTTTTGGGATCCCAGAAGCGGTGATGCAGCTCCACGGCAAGCGGCATCTGCGGATCAAAATAGTTTCCCCTAGGCCGCCACCCGGTGCGTCGGATCATCGTCGGGAGATGATCGAGCGTTGCGCGCCCTGGGCCGTGCGTCGTGTAGCCGATGTCGCCGAGAGCTTGCCTCGCTGTCTCAATCGACGCAGGCGGACAGTAGAGATCAATGTCGTACTGCGGACGCTGGTCGAGGCTGGCCGCGTACCGCGGAAAGTGGCTGAGGCCCTTGAGAACCAGGTAGTCGACGCCGGATTGCGTAAACGCTTCGGAGATCTCCCGATGGGTGGTGATCGTGCGCCGGAGCCGCTCGGCGTTATCACGCAAATTGCACTCGACGCGCGTCCGCGCTTGGGGAGGCAAATTCGCCGCCGCGCACACCGCAAGCGGCAGCGTGAGCCGGGCTCGATCACAGAGAGGCAGCAGCCCTCGCCAACGATCTTCATCAAGTTCCGCCAGCTCGGCGCGGCGATCGTCGCGAAAACTCAGCGAACGGATGACCGGCGCAAGGGAAGAGTTCATGCGCCTGAGCCTCTGCAACGGAGGAAGTGATCAAGCGCGTCTACCGCCGTATCCAGCGACGTGTACCGCATCCGCGCAAGAGGCAGGACAAGGAGCCGTTCGAGGGCGCGCCGTTGCCGAGCGCGGAGGTCGGCGCCTCCGTAGAAAACGGACTCACCCAATCGCTTTCGGGCGTCCGCGGCATCGATCATCTCGACAGTCGCCCTTTCGAGGTCCCAGCGGTCGAGAAAAACAATACCAACGGGCGGCGCCTGCACCTCAATGTGGATCGGCAGCCGGTCAGCGTCCACGAGGATATTGGGTTTCCCTTCCGGGCCGAACGTTCGGTTGAATTCAGCGAGCTCGGGGAACAAGGCAACCGCGCTGTGCCGAAAGCGGAGTTCGAACGGACGGCCGACGATGCGAAGCCTCGGCTCGTCTCGCTCCAGCGCAGTCGCATCGCCGGAGAGAAACGACCAACCGCGGCGCGCCGCAGCGTACGCCAGGCACGTCTTGCCGGCTCCCGGTGAGCCGCAGAGCAACACGGCCCCTCCATCTAGCGCGACGGCCGCTGCGTGGAGAAGCGTAAAGTGACGCGCCGCGACAAGTGAGTAACCCAGCGGTTCCAGATACTCGTAGCGGAGAGCGTCCAAACTCGCGGCGCAATCGGGGGTGATCCGTGCCTCCGCGTTTCCGCTCCGTAGATCTGCCGTCGCGCAGCCGTTGGCCGAGCAAAAAGTATAGCGATCATTCAGGTAGTCTCTGCGCAGAGCTGCGGCGGTCACGTCGGCGGCGACCGTGATTCGCAAACGAACCGCGGGACTTTCGGCTAATCGCTCATAGCGTCCCCAAAGGTCTTGGGCGACAAGAAGCACTCGGGGTTCGTTCGTCTCGATCTGCAGGGCCCGTCCGTGGGGATAGAACCTGCGGCGAAGCATCTGCATATTCGGAGCGCTGACGTGCGACGATGCCGCTCTCACGTTGCATTCTCCAGACAAAGGCGCCTGCGGCCGGGCTCGCTCAGCACCAACCAACTCAGCGCCAAGCACAATCCGGCTTGCGACGCCGACATCGCCAGTGCGATGCCGGCAA
>CAZYOX010000205.1:0-7916 GCA_964649285.1 uncultured Bryobacterales bacterium
ATGGCTTGTTGCAACCAAGCCTGGCGCGCGTCGCTCGGGGCCGTCTGCGGAAACGTTTCAAGGAACCATCACCCACAATCCCGGATATCTGGTGATGGCGCCAAAGTCGTCAGTCTCAAGCGTCGCGCGGTAGTCGTGAAGCGGGGAAGCATATTCGTAGGAGTTCGTTCCGATGCGACGATAGGTCTGCGGCAAGGGCTTCACGGTCCAGTCCTCGGTGTCTAGCCAGATTACAGTCACAGCGGCAGCGGCTTCTTCTTCCCAGTCGAGGTTCAGCCGACGAATGGCGTTGGTGTTGCTGGCTGGAGTGAAGCCAAAATCAATATCTTCGAGACCGGCGAGGTCTTGCCTGATGGCTCCGTCGATGCTCCAGTCTCCAACGCTTTCACGCTCGAGAGAAAGTTCGATCTGATGCGGGCCGACCCAGCCGGTGACTGCCGCGCTCAAGCCGCGCCAACGACCGTCGCAGACGAGGCGGTAAGCAAGGACGGCGTTGTATTCGCCGGATTTGAATACGGCCGATCCCTCGATGTTCCACTGGCCTGAGTCTTCGACAAAGCGGCATGCATCGTGTCCTTCTTGATCCAGACGTCTCCAGAGCGCGGTGTGCATAAGTTGTCCACGGGCTCAAGGGATGTCCTCGACGACCTCGAAGTCTTGTTGGGGAAGCCAGACGCTCTCTCCTGGGGTGATTTCGACGCGGGACCACTCGGCGCTGGACTCTAGCATGAGGAACTCGGCGCCGGCTTGCAGGGGCTCGGAGAGGGCTGTTTGATAGCCGACGCCGTCGCCTTGGCGCGCGATGCTCTGTTTGGCTGTGAGCACGCCGTGCTTTTGTCCGAGCTGACCGGCGCCGGCGACGGTGAGACACAACAGAACGCCAGCGGTTCCGAAGGCGCCGGCAAGGAGTGAACGTTGCGTCGTGCCAGGGCGGAACAAGCGAAAGCACATTAGGCCCCAAGCCAAAGCCCAGACGATAACGAAGGCGATGCCGAGATACTTGGCGGCCACAGGCCAGCTCAGGCCGGAGGGACGATCCGCGGGGGCGGTTACTCCGAGGTTGGCGATACGTTGGCGACGGGCTAACGCTAGGTTGTGTTCGATCAAGGCGTCCCCGGGCAGGAAGAGTAGGGCGCGGCGATAGTTTAAGATGGCGCGTCCGTAGTCGCCGGCGCCGAGCAGGCTGTTGGCCCAGTTGAAATACAATCGTCCGTTTTGCAGGCCGCCATCGTTAATGAGCCGTTCGTAGCGCAGCGCGGCTTTCAGATAGTGGTCACGGGCTGTTGCGGGGTCGAGTTCCTTGAAGGACTCGGCCGCTTGATACTCCGCATTGGCCTCGGAGAACGTCTGAGCCGCCTCTTCGGGAGCGAGTTGCGCCGCGACCGGCACGGCTAACAACAGAGACAGAAGGGCTAGGCGTTTCACAGCAAACCCTCCAACCGGTCGATGGCTTGGCAGGTCTTGACGGCTCGGGCGACGGTCGCTTCGAAGCTCGCCGTGCCTTGGGCGCCGGAGAAGCGCGCTTGATCGCAGGCGCGGAAGATCTCCGCGGTTTCGTCCAGCAGTTCCGAGGATGCGCCGTGATCCCGGAGAAGGCCCGAGACGTCAGCAAAGGTGAGGGCGAGCGGAGCCATGCCGAGCTTGGCGCCGAGGAACTCGCGCCAGAGCCGCGCGACGTCGTCCGGGGAGGGGTTGGCCAGCGATTGCAGGTCCTTCAAGGCTCGGTGGGCGGCTTCATTCACGCGCACCTCGGGTTGACGCGTACGGAAGCGCATGAAGGCCAGCAAGCCGAGAAATACAAGCGGCTGAGCGGAGAGGGCCAGCAGCCAAGAGGTTGAAGTGAATTGCAGGGCGCCCGGCATACGGCGGATCAACGCGTCGGGCGCTTCGTAGTTGGGAGCGAGTCGCGGGGGGGCGTTGGTTGCGGCTTGGGTCGTTGGGTCGACGCCGTCCAAATCGGCTGAAGTCAGCATGCGCGTGGCATCGACTTGGATAGGGATCGGGCTGGTACGCGCGGTCTCATAGGCTCCCGTCTCGGGGTTGAAGTAGTTGAGCGCAATCGCCGGAATCTCGGTGACGTTGACGCTCTTGGCGCGAATCGCTTGTGTGAAAATCTTGGCGTCGCCCTTGACGATCCCTTGCGGACGCTCGTCGGGAATGGTGAATCCGGCGGCCATGTCTGGGTTTGAGGCGAGGTTCGGCAGCCTAACGTAGTCGAGGTATTCGGGCCCGCTCAGCGCCACTTCTAGGTTGATCGGGTCACCGACGCGGACATCGGTGGGGCTCGCCGCCGCGCTGATGTGGAACGAGCCGACCAATCCGCTGAAGTCCGCGGGACGCCCTTGCGTCGGCAAGGCGGAGACTTCGAGCACGGGCTTGTTCGACGGTATCGCCAAATCCTCGTACACCGTACGGCTAAACAGCGAACTGCCAAACACGCCGCCAAAGCCTCGCATCGCGGGACGGACCGAATTTACCGCGCGGAATGAAACCGTTGAAGCGGGAAGCTCAAAGCGTCCTGGCTCCTTGGGAATGACGATCTTGACGAAGCGCACGGTTAGGAATTCGCGGCCATCCAATGTGCCCATGGCGCGCCGCGCGACGACCTTGCGGTTGTTAACGGCGAGTTCGAGCAAGTCGTCGGAGGGGTTCGTCAGATCGAGGTTCAGGTCGGAGATCTCGAAGCGATCATCTTCCAAGAACGGCATGCCGAACATCGCTTGGTCGACATTGCGGCCGACGTACCAAGTTGTCGTCAGAAGCAACGGCTGTCCGACGTACGCCTTGTACGCCGAGAGCGACATTCGCAGCTTGAAATCGGCGACTTCGGTTGCCGGACTGACGTGAATGGTGATGGCTTGCGTGCGCAGCACCTTGCCGCCGACGGATACAGCGATTGGCGGGATGGTAAACGTCCCCTCACTGCGCGGAATGAGCGAATAGCGGAACGTATAGCCGCGCTCTACGTGGCGGCTCAAGCGGCCGTTGATGATGGAGATCGATTGGCTATTGCGCGAGCCGCCGCCGGCGTCTTGTATGCGGAAATCCTCACTCACAGCGGAGAGGTCGGGAGAGGAAGGGGAGTCGCTGCCGGCGACGTCGATCTCCAACAACATGGACTGGCCGGCATAAATATCGGTTGAGCTTACGCGAGCGGTGGCCTCGACATTCTGCGCCGCCGCGGAAAGACTGACCAGGGGCACGATCGCGAGCAAAGCTAGCAGCCGTCCGCGCATTACCAATTCTTCTCCACCGGGCGCTGCTGCCGGCCCTGTAAGAGTTGACGGCGTTGGCGGGAGACGCGTTCCTGATCGAGGATGTCCTCGGGCGTCAGCTCTAGAGCTTGCAATGACTGCGCATCTCCTTGGCTTTGGCCTGGGCTCTGCGGGGGCTGGGACTGCGCTTGTTGTTGCTCGGACTGCTGCTGGCCTTGCTGCAACTGTTGCAGCGCCTGGGCGAGGTGGCCCTCGGCCTTCTGCTGCGATTCGCCAGCTTCCTCCGGCTGCCCTTGGGAAAGCTGCTGGGCAGCTTTTTGTTGCTCCTGGGCGGCTTGTTTCAACTGCTGTTGGGCTTGTTGATTTTCAGCAGTCTGTTTGGAGAGTTCCTCGGAGCGCTGTTGCAATTCCCGCTGTCGTTGGGCTTGTTGTTTCTGCTCGCTTTCGGATGGGTTCTGCTGCGAATCGCGATTGTCTTCGCTTAACTCTTGCTGCTTCTTGAGTTGATCTTCGATCTGGCTCTGAAGATCGTTGGAGTTTTGGGGCTGCTGCTGCGACTGCGCTTGTTGCTTTAGCAACTCGCTCAGACGTGCTCGGGCGATCTGGAGGTTCTCGGCGGCCGCCGCCAGTTGCGGATCGCGCCCCAGCGCTTGCTGGTAGGCTGCGGCGCCCTGCATGAGCTTGTCGATGCCGGTCTGCGGCTCGTACTTTTGCGATGCCTCGGCGGCTTTCAGCAAGGAATTGCCTAGGTTGAACAGGCTCTTGGCTTCCAGGCGCGAATCGCCGGCCGCCTTGGCGTCGAGCGCTGCCGCGCGGAAGGCTTCCACCGCGCCGTCGAATTCGTCCTTGCGGTAGAGCGCGCCGCCTTCATTGAACTTCCCTAAGGCGTTGTCCGGCGCCTCAAGCTGCGCTTGGCGATACGCGTTAAGCGCCTCGTCGAACTCGCCAGCCTTGTAGGCGTCGTTGCCGGCTTTGACCAGCGAACGCATCGACTCGGCATGCAGGAGAAGCGGCAGCCAGAGCAGAGCGACAGCTAAGCGCATCCTCATCGTGCTTCGCCCCCGGAGATTCGCCGCCTGGCGATGGCGACGTCCAAACACAGGAAAGCGAAGGCCAAGGCGAGAAAAATCTGGAAACGCTCCTCGTAGGAGTCGACCATTTCGGTCTCGAACGTTCGTTGGCCGGCAGACTGGATCAACTTGGCGTAAATGTCGCCCAGGTCGATCGCCCCGGTCGCTACGTTCAGGTATCGTCCTCCAGGGGTCGCCGCAGCCATTTGCTTGAGCGTGGCGGCATCCAGCTTGCTCCAGACCTCTTCCCCTTGATACGAGACGTACGTCTCCTGTCCTGCTTCGGTGCGAATGGGAATGCGGCGCCCGGTATTCTCGTCGCCCAAGCCAATAGCGATGAGGCGAACGCCGCGCTCGCCGGCTTGCTTGGCGGCTTCGACAGGGCTGCTGTCTTGATCTTCGCCGTCGGTGATGAGGATGATGTCGCGGTGCTGGCTGGGGTTTTCGTCGAACACTTCGGTCAGCGCCTTCCGGACGGCGTCGCCGATCAACGAGCCGCCGCGGGGCACGCTGTCGGGCGTCAGCTCATCGAGCGCCATGCGGAAGAAGCCGTAGTCGATGGTCAACGGACACTTTACTGATGCCGTCCCGGCAAATGCGACTAGTGCCACGCGGTCGCCTTCCATGCGCGAGGCGGCGTCCTGTACCGCCAATTTCGCGCGCTCGAGACGGTTGGGACGCAAGTCGTCGGCCAACATGCTGCGCGACACATCGATTAAGAAGACGACGTCACGTCCACGTCGAGTGACCTCTTGCGTGCTGCGGTTCCAGGCCGGCCTGGCTAAGGCGACGATGACGAAGGCGGCGCCGAAGAACAACAACGCGCTGCGCCAGCCGGTGCGCGTACCATGGGCGCCTCGCCAGCCAAGCAACTGCAAGGCTCGTTTGCGCTGCTTTGCGCCGTACCACAGCAACAAGGCCAGCACGGGTAAGAGAGCCAGCCAATAGAAAGCCTCCGGGGCAAGCCAGCGAAGGCCGTTCATGGAACCCTCCGCAGAACAGTCGCGCCCAGGAAGGTCTCGAAGCCGATCAGCAGCAGACCAGCTAGCGCAAATGAAGGAAACAGTTCACGGTAGTCGAGGTAGCGCAAGGACTGAATCTCGCTCTTCTCCAACTGGTCGATCTCTTGGTAAATCTCGACCAACGATTCCGAGTCGGCCGCCACACGGTAGATGCCTCCGGTGTTCTCGGCGAGATCACGCAACGATTTGTCGTCGACGCCGGGAGTATTCGGTTGCGTGTACGACCCAAAAGCAGTCGTGACGCGACGAGTATTGCCGACGCCAATGGCGTAGACCTTGACGCCCCATTCGGCGGCCAGTTTGCCGGCTTGCTCCACGCTGCGCTGTCCTGCGTTGTTTTCGCCGTCCGTCAATAAAATGACGACCTTGCTCTTGATTTGGTAGGTGGTCGGCTCGCCGGTCTTCTCCGCTAAGGATTCCTCGGCCTTGTAGAGCCGCGCGGCGGCCAGGGCCACGGCATCGCCGATCGCCGTGCCGTCCTCTTGCCGCTGCTGCACGAGGGTTACGTTGCTAATCAAGGCCTCAAGCGCGTCGTGCGAAAGAGTTAGAGGGCAGATGGTATCGGGGAATCGCGCAAAGGTAATCATGCCGACCAGGTCCGTGGGACGTCCTGGCAGGTCGCCGCCGGCATCGATGAAGTCTTGGAAGACGCTCTTGACGACGTCGAGGCGCGTAACGGTCCGTCCGCGGTAGTGCATCTCTTCGGCCATGCTCGACGAGCGGTCGACGACCATCTCGATGGCAATGCCGCGGCTGATGTCGCGGACTTTTTCGGTACCGAATTGGGGCCGGGCCAAGGCCACCACGAGCAAGGCGAGCGCCAAGACGCGCATCGCAGGAGTCAGCGGCAGCAGATGCTGGCGTAATGACACGCCCGATGCGCGTACGATCCCTAGGGAAGGGAAGCTCCAGCCCAACGGCCCCTTGCCGCGGCGCGCCCATAGATAGGCCGCCGGGATCGCCGCCAGCAGCAGAAACATCCATGGCATCGCAAAGCGCATCATGGGCGGATCTATCTCATTCTAAGGTGCGTTTTGGCGGACTTGGAGCGTCGTCGGTCTCGACCACGAACTTGCGGCACGCCTCGGCGGCATCCTGCGATTGCTCGATCCGGGGGGAGTACTTGGCGAACTTCACCAAATCGGAGCGCCGCAAGAAATCCTGAAGCAACAGCTGCTGCTCGGTGTTGAAGACGCGCTGATCGGGCAGCCCTTCGAGAAACTCATCCGTTGTCTGTTCCTGCGCTCGTAGCGAGAAACGCCGCTCGATGTATTCACGCAGAATGTCGGACAGCGCGAAGTGAAAGGCCCGGTGGTCACCCGCCTCCAGCAGTCCGGAGGCATCGAGCGCGTCGAGACGCGACAATGCTGCCTGGCCGGGCGGAATCGGCGGCGCAGCGAACTCACCAGCAGCCTTGGTCTTGCGGAACCACTTCCACCAGACGAATGCTCCCGCCAACAGAAAGACAGCTAGCAGGCCCCCCAGCTTCCACTCCAAAGGAATCGGCGCTTCGAGCGGATCCTCGATGTCGCGCAGCTCCGGTGCTGCGCCCGTAGCGTCGGTCAGCAACGATGTGACTTTGACGGGGATGGGGGCCGATTGGAGGGTGAGCAGTTGTCCGTCAGCTAAGGTAGCGCTGGCTTGCAGAGCGGGAATGGTAAATTCCCCAGCCGAAGCCGGGGCCAGCGTGATGTGTTGCTCGGCGGCTAAGCGATTTCCTGTGACCAAGCGGGGCGGGTCTACTTGTTGTGACTCCACTAGAAAATCACCAAGCATCGGGCCGGATGCCGGCAGAACTACTTGGGCGTCTTCTGGGTACTCGGCCGCCAGAGTCAACTCGATGACCTCAGCTGCGGATATTTCGATCTTGTCGGCGGAAACGGTTAGCCGCACGGGGCCTTGGTCGTAGCTCTGCTGCACCGCCGGCTCGCCGCGCTCTCGCGGAGGCGAGCTGCAAGCGAATAGGGCAATTACGGCTAGGGCTGCCGCGAGGGATCTCACAGGCGGCGCTCCCTGCGGCGGAAGAACGATATCAAATCGAGCAGATAGTCTTCGCCGGCGGTCACGCGAATTTGGTCGATCGACAACTGGCGGAAAAAGGTCTGCAGTGACTTGCTGCGCTCGATGGCCAACGCTTTGAAGCGTTTACGCACGGCAGGGGCGCTTGTGTCAAAGATGCGCCTCTGTCCCGTCTCAGCATCGGTCAATTCGATTAGACCCACATCGGGTAACTCAGCCTCGTGCGGATCGTTGACTGTCACAGCCACCACGTCATGCCGCCGCGAGAGCACGCGCAGGGGTTTCTCGTAGCCGCTATCCAAGAAGTCGGAGACGATGAAGATGATCGACTTGCGGTGGGTGATGCGGCCCGCATATTCCAGCGCTGCCGCCAGATTCGTGCCCTTGCCTTGCGGCTTGAATTGAAGCAAATCGGTGACGAGACGCATGACGTGCGTCCCGCCCTTTTTCGGAGGAATGAATTCCTCGACGCGGTCCGTAAAGGCAATGAGCCCAACTCTATCGTTGTTGCGGATGGCCGAGAAGGACAGCAGCGCGCAAAGCTCGGCGGCTACTTCGTTCTTGCGTTGCATGCGGCTGCCGAAATCGCC